>JALHMN010000012.1 GCA_022844005.1 bacterium
GGCGCCCGCGGCACCGGCCGCTCCACCTGCACCGCCACCGCTTCCACCCGCGCCGCCGCCAGCGCCACCGCCACCAGCACCTGCACCGCCAGCGCCACCGCCACCAGCACCTCCTGCTCCGCCTCCGCCTCCACCACCGCCCTTGATCTGGAGCATGCTCCAGGCATCCGCGGAGGCGTCGGGCGCGCGAATCGGCCAGGCATGGGCGGAACCGATCGATAGAACGAGGGCAGCGGCGCTCGCGGCGCCCAGATATCGGCGGCGGTCGGCATTCGACATCGGTTCACACCCCTCTCGACACCGCCTGGCCTCGGCCGACGGGCGCGCATCCGGACAGGCGGTTTCGCTTCCGGGCGCGCAATGGATAGAGACAGCGAGACCTCCGGAGGTTCCCGCCGCGGCCGTCACGTTTTCGGGATTGCCGGCTCTCCTTCCCCCCTGCGGTGGATGGCGCGCCCTGACGCGACACCCCGCTTGCAGCCCCGGCATTTCCCCCTAACATCCGCCTCAACTGGAGGAGACACCCATGGATTCCGCGCTCGACAAGGACCTGCTCGCCTTCCGCGACGAGGTCCGTTCGTTCCTCGACAAGAATTTCGACGCGGAGATGCGTGCCGCCACCGCCCGCTCGCGCACCGGCTTCATGACCAGGGAGCTGCATGTGCGCTGGCAGAAGCGCCTGAACGAGAAGGGCTGGATGGTGCCGAACTGGCCGACCGACCAGGGCGGCCCCGGCTGGAGCCACGCCCAGCGCTACATCTTCGACCAGGAGATGGCGCTGGCCGGTGCGCCCCACCCCATCGCCTTCGGCCCGCGCATGCTGGCCCCGGTGCTGATGAAGTTCGGCACCGAGCAGCAGAAGCGCTATCACCTTCCCGCCATCCTCAATTCCGACATCTGGTGGGCGCAGGGCTATTCGGAACCGGGCTCCGGCTCCGACCTCGCCTCGCTGCAGCTGCGCTGCGACGATGCCGGCGACCACTTCCTCTTGAACGGCTCGAAGATCTGGACCTCCTATGCCCAGTTTGCCGACTGGATCTTCTGCCTCGTCCGCACCGACCGCTCGGGCAAGCGCCAGGACGGCATCTCCTTCGTCCTCGTCGACATGAAGACGCCGGGCGTGGTGGTCGATCCGATCATCACCGTCGACGTGCCCGAGCGCGGCTTCCAGGAAGTGAATCAGGTCTTCTTCACCGACGTGAAGGTGCCGAAGGAAAATCTGGTGGGCGAGCTCAACAAGGGCTGGACCTGCGCCAAGTACCTGCTCGAATTCGAGCGCGGCAATCCCTATTCCGGCGGGCTGAAGCGCTCGATCGGCAAGATCCGCAAGATCGCCAAGACCGAGACCAACGGCGGCGAGCCTCTGATCGCCGATCCCGATTTCGCCCGCCGCCTGGCGCAGGCCGAGATGGAGATCATGGCCCAGGAGCAGACCGAGCTCCGCCTGTTCGGCCGCCTCAAGGCCGGCCAGAACATGGGACCCGAATCCTCGCTCCTGAAGCTCCGCGGCACCGAGCTGCAGCAGATGCTGACCCAGCTCGCGACCGACGCCGTCGGCTACTACATGTCGCCCTTCAACCCCTATGTGCCGGGGCGGAACGCCGAGATCGTCGGGCCCGACTATGCCGACGGGGTGACGGCGAAGAACCTCAACTCGCGCAAGACTTCGATTTACGCCGGGTCGAACGAGATCCAGCACAACATCATGGCGAAGGCGATCCTGGGCCTGTGAGCATCGACACGCTGACGGTCGCCCGCCGCTTCAACGGGCCGCCCGGGTCGGGCAACGGGGGATATGTCGCCGGTCTGCTGGGCGGGCGCTTCGCCGGCCCGGCGGAGGTGACCCTGCGCGCGCCGATCCCGCTCGAAAAACCCCTGGTCATGGTGAAGGACGGCTCAGTGCTGGCCTTGCGCGACGGTGAAACGCTGGTCGCCGATGCGGTCGCGAAGCCGCTGTCGCTGGAGGTGCCGGCGCCCCCCTCCTTTGCCCTGGCCGAGGCTTTGGCCACAAAGGGTGGTAGCGGGTCGGACAGCGCCTACCAGGTCTGCCTCGTCTGCGGCCGCGCGCGGGCGCCGGGCGACGGCTTGCGCGTCTACTGCTCAGCGACCGGGTCGGCCGACGGTCTGCAGGCCGGCGCCTGGGTCCCCCACCCCGCCTTCGCCGACGCCAAGGGCTTGATTCGACCGGAGTTTCTCTGGGGCGCCCTCGACTGCCCCGGCGGCTCCGCCGTCTGCACCGACGGCTCCGAGGCGCTCACCGGCCGCATGCACGCCGTCGCCGATGCCGACCTGCCCGCGGGCGAGAACTGCATCGTCCTCGCCTGGCCGCTCGGCATGGAGGGCCGCAAGCGCTACTCCGGCACCGCCGTCATCGACAGCCAGGGCCGCGTCCGCGCCAAGGCCTTCAGCACCTGGATTGTGTTGAAATCTTAAGGCCTTAGCAGATCGGCGATCTTCGGCCGCTTGTCCTCGGCAAAGGGCACCGGGCGGGCGCTGTCGACCAGCAGCAGGCCGAAACGGGCCATCCGCCAGGCCGCCACCGCGCCCTCGGAAGCCGCCGCCGAGACCTTCTCCACCACGCTGCCGCCCAAGAGCGAGACCAGCGCGTCGCCCGCCATGTCGGTGCCGGTGATCATCCCGATATCGCCCAGTGCGCGGCGGATCAGCGCCACCGTCGAGGCCTTGGCCGGGCGATAGCCATAGGCCTCCCCCACCTCGCGGGCCAGTTTGGTCGCCCGCCAGGTGAAGGCGGCGATATCGACCGCCGCCCTGGGGCTGATCGCCACCAGCCCGAAGGTGTCGCGCGCCGCGCGCCTGATGGCGGCGACGGCCTGCCGGTCCGCCTCCGCCAGCACATAACCTTCGAAGACCCGGCGCGCATCCGCCGCCGGCAGGTCGCGCCCGGCCTTGGCCCGCCAGGCCGCCACGCCGGGCGCCAGGCGGGCGCTCGCCGCCAGTTCCACCGCCACGCGGTCAAGCTGGGCGCGCATTTCCCCGTCGCTCCGGGGCGCCTCGCGGAAGTGATCATGCACCTCGGCCACCCGCCGCAGCCGCCGCAGGGCGCGCAGTTCATGTCCGATCAGCGCTCCCGCGCCGCCCACCGCCAGCGCCAGGAAGGCCGCCCCGGCGAGACCGAAGCCCCAGCCGCGATCGAACAGCGCCGCCACCCACCAGAGCGAGCTGACGCCGGCCATGCCGGCGAGGCCGATGCCGGAAATCGCGAGCGCCTTCAACCCGCGGCTGGCCTGTGGCGCCGCCGGCGGCAACACCACCAGTTCGCCCGCGCTCATGGCGACGGGGCCGAGTTCGATCGGTCGCACGTCGTCGGTCTCGATCACCCGCGGGCGCTCGGCCGGGTCGACGGCGGCGCGGCGCGCCTCCTCCTCCAGCACGCGGGGGCGGTTCGGGTCGCTCATGTCAGCAGGTCCCCGATCAGGAATTCGAGCGCGGCATCCATGTTGATATGGGGCACGCCGTGTCCGGGCCGGGCATTGAACGACGGCGGCCGGAACACCGGATAGCGCACCGTGCGCCCCTCCCAGAACGAGGCCGGCGGCGGTTCCTTCGGCAGGATGCCGGAATAGACCTTCACCCGCTTGTCGCCTTCGACCGGCACACCCACCACCACCTCGACCTCGCCGATGTCGAGGCTGACGCGCTCGTCGCGGGTGCAGCGGGCGGCGGATACCGCCATGGCACGCGCTTCGGCGCCGGCCATGCGCGCCGCCGTCTCCTCCGGGATGACGAGGGAATGCAGCAGCTGCTTCAGCCTTTCGCGCTGGGAATCGGGCACGAAATCGGCCTTTGTCGCCGCGAACAGAACCCTGTCGAAGCGCTTGGGAAAAAGGAGGCCGAGCGGCCCCTCGCGCCGGCGCAGAAGCACCCTGGAAACGGCGTCGAGCGCCATCGCCGCGTCCTCGAAGGCCGCATGGCCGGCGTTCAGGGTGGCGATCAGGTCGAACAGCAGAACCTGGCGGTTGGTGGCATCGAAGGTCGCCTCGAAGAACGGCCGGGCGATCTCGTCGCGATAGCGATCGAAGCGCTCGGCGCAGCGCGCCGCGAGCGAGCCCCGGGGCGGCAGCATGCCGGCGAGGTCGAGCGGCACGAACCACAGCGCCGGGCGGTCGCCCTCGTCGTCGGGCAGCACATGCCGGCCGGGCTGCAGGAAGGAGAGGCCGAGCGTCTCCCGGCAGGTGGTCAGGAAGGCGCGGTAGAGGCCGAGGGCCTGGGTCAGCCGCGCCTCGTCGGCCGGCGCGAACGGATCGAGCGCGCCGATGAAGGCGAGAAATTCGCGCGCCGCCTCGCGCCGCGGCGCACCGCGCAGCAGGTTGAGCGTCGCCGCCGACCATTCGGCATAGCTCTGCGTCAGCAAGGGAAGGTCGAGCAGCCATTCGCCCGGATAGTCGACGATGCCGATCTCTATCGTCGCGTCGGGGCTGACATAGGAGAGCAGCCCTTCGCGCTTGTAGCGGATGACGATCTCGGTGCGGGACACGGCCGCCGTGGGCGCCGGCCAGGCCGGCCGCTCGCCCGCCATCGCCCGAAGATAGTCCTGCGTCGGGAACACCGCCACGCCGCCGCCGACCGGCGGCCGCTCGGCCGCTGCGATCAGCCGGCCCTGCAGCCCCGCCCGCAGCGCCGGCAGGATCGACGGATCATGGGCGGCGCCGGTGAGGTTGTGGATCAGCGAGGCGATGAACACGCTCTTGCCCGAGCGCCTGAGGCCGGTGACGGCGATATCGGCCCGCAGGTCCAGGCGCTGGGCGAGAAGGCCGAGGCCGCGTTCGGCTTCACGGCGGAGGCGGCTGATCACGTCGTCCTCTGCCACCGGCCCGGCTATCCCTTGGTTTCCGGATGGCGCCCGAAATCGGCCGCCGGCGTGTCCTGGCCCTCGTCGATGATGGCCCGGCGGATGGCGCGGGTCCGGGTGAAAAGGTCGAACAGGGTATTGCCGTCGCCCCAGCGGATCGCCCGCTGCAGGAGCGCCAGGTCCTCGCTGAACCGCCCCAGCATCTCCAGCACCGCCTCGCGGTTGTTGAGGAATATGTCGCGCCACATGGTGGGGTCGGAAGCGGCGATGCGGGTGAAGTCCCGGAAACCGCCGGCGGAGAACTTGATCACCTCCGACTTGGTCACGGTGGCGAGGTCGTCGGCGGTGCCGACGATGTTGTAGGCAATCAGATGCGGCAGATGCGAGGTGACGGCCAGCACGAGATCATGGTGCCGCGCCTCCATGAACTCCACCTTGGAACCGGCCCTCGTCCAGAAGCCGGCGAGACGGTCGAGCGCCTGCTGGTCGACGCCGGGAATGGGGGTGAGGATGCACCAGCGCCCCTCGAAGAGCTCGGCGAAGCCGGCCTCCGGCCCGCTGTTCTCGGTGCCCGCCACCGGATGGCCCGGAATGAAATGCACGCCCTCCGGCACCAGCGGCCCGATATCGCGGATAGCCGAGGCCTTGACCGAGCCTACATCGGAGAGGATCGCTCCCGCTTCCAGATGCGGCGCGATCGCCGGCATGATCTCGGCATAGGCCCCCAGCGGCGCGCAGATGACGACGAGATCCGCCCCCTTCACCGCCGCCGCCGCGTCGGCATGCGCTTCCGCGACCAGCCCGAGATCGATGGCGGCCTTGCGCGAACGCTCGGTCGGCGCGGCGCAGACGATGCTCTCGGTCAGCCCCTCGCGCTTCGCCACCCGGGCCAGCGAGGAACCAATCAGGCCGATGCCGATCAGCGCGAGGCGCTTGAAGGGCTTGAACTCGCTCATGCCGAGACGAAGTCCTTCAAGGCGGCCAGGACCTTCAGGTTCTCGTCCTTGGTGCCGATGGTCATGCGCAGGCAATCGCCGAGGCCATAGGGCGCCACACCGCGCAGGATGAGCCCGCGCCCGGTGAGGAAGGCGTTCGCCGCGGCGGCATCCTTCGGTGCCTCGCCGAAGCGGATCAGGATGAAGTTGCCGACGCTGGGCGGCACCTCCAGCCCGAGCGCCTTGATCCCTTCGGTCAGCTTCGGCAGCCACAGGTCGTTGTGCTGCCGTGCCGCCTCGACATGGGCCGCATCCTGCAGCGCGGCCACCGCCGCCGCCTGCGCCGGCGCATTGACGTTGAAGGGCCCGCGTACCCGGTTCAGCACCCCGGCGATCGAGGCCGGCGCATAGGTCCACCCGACCCGGAGCGCGGCGAGGCCATGGATCTTGGAGAAGGTGCGCGTCATCACCGTGTTCTCGCCGGCATCTACCAGCTCGGCACCGGCCGAATAGTCGTTCCGCGTCACGTATTCGGCATAGGCGGCGTCGATCACCAGCAGCACATCCGCCGGCAGGCCGTCGCGCAGCCGCTTCACTTCCGAGGCCGGCGTATAGGTCCCGGTCGGATTGTTGGGGTTGGCGAGGAAGACGATCTTCGTCTTCGGCGTGACTGCCGCCAGCAGCGCGTCGACATCGGTGGAAAGGTTCTTCTCCGGCGCGGCGACGGCGGTCACGCCATGCACCTTGGCCGCGATGGGATACATCAGGAAGCCGTGCTGGCTGTAGACGATCTCGTCGCCGACGCCGGCATAGGCGGCCATCAGGAGGCCGATCATCTCGTCCGACCCGTTGGAGCAGACGATGCGTTCGGGATCGAGGCCGTAGTGCTCGCCCAGCGTCTGGCGCAGGTCGGCGCTCGCGCCGTCGGGATAGCGGTGCAGCTCTCCCGCCAGGTTCCTGTAGGCGGCGATGGCCCGGGGGCTCGGCCCCAGCGGGCTTTCGTTCGAGGAGAGTTTGTGGACCTCCGAAACACCGGGCACGGAAGAGTCGCCACCTTTGTAGGGCGTGATCCCGAGGATTCCGGGTTGGGGTATCGGCGCGCTCACGATGGCGATCTCCGGAATTAGGTGAGAGACGAAAGGTCCTGCATCGGCACCGCATAGGCGCCCAGCACCACCACGCTGTCGATGGCGCCCTGGCCCGCCTCGCGCAGACGCATCAGCCTGGGATCGTCGTCGGTGACGAAGCCCTCGACCTCGATCAGGCGGTTCTCGCCCGCGGCACCTTCCGATTCGCGGAAGGCCGCGACCGTGCCGCCCTCCATGTCGACGGCGGCCAGGATCTCGTTGAACCGCGCCCGGCTCATCTCGCCCTGCAGCCTGACCACCAGAAGCGACCGGTCCTCGCCCGAAGGTTCCGGCGGGATGCGCCCGATGACATAGGCCTCGACCGGCTCCCAGCCGTTCTCGGGACGCAGGCAGAAGGGCAGGCGCGCGAAGATTCGCGGCCGGTCCTCGCCGCCGCCGGCCACCAGCGGCCACCAGGGCGATTTCTCCCCGTCGGTCGGCAGCGGCAGCAGGCCGAGCGTGCCGGCATCGTCGCGGGCGGCGCCGATCACCGCCATGACGTTGCGCCTGAGCGTGATCGGCGCGAGCGAGCCGTAATGCGAACGCGCGAGATCCCAATAGCTGGCCGAGCGCTCGATGGCATGCACGACGACGTTGTAGGGCGCCTGCAGGCGGCAGACGGCGGCGATGATCTCGCGCCAGATGCGGGCGATCACGGTCGTCGGCAGGTTGCCGCTGTGCCGCGCCAGCAGCCGGCGCAGGATGGCGGCCTCCCGGCCGGGACGGAAGGAGGGCCCGCCATCCTTGGCGCGACGGATCTCCTCGACCAGTTCGATCCGCCGCATGATGGCGTCGTGAATCCGGTCGTCGATCGTGTCGATCTCGGCCCTCAGGGCATCGAGCGTCCTCAGGTCGGGGGTCATGTCTCTTGATGTTGGGGTATGGGCCAAGCGAGGGGTGGTATCTAGCGGGAAAGCCCCCACCCACGCAACCGGCGGCGGCCCGGACCAGGGCTGCGGGGAATGCAGATCCCCGCCCGCCGTGGACGCGAATTCGGCTCTATGGCTCGAAACCCTCCGGCGCCAGTTCGAACCGTTCGAACTGGAAGCCCGGGGCGACGGTACAGCCGGCAAGCACCCAGTCTCCCAGGGGCCGGGCCGCCTGCCAGACGCCGGCCGGGACTACGGCCTGCGGCCGCTCGCCGGCGGCGAGGTCCTTGCCCAGGATCACGCTTTCCTCCGCCTCGATCCTGAGTTCGAGCGGGGCGCCGGCATAGTGGTGCCAGATCTCGGCCGCGTCGACGCGGTGCCAACGCGAGCGTTCACCTTTCCGCAGCAGATAGTAGATGGCAGTGCCGTGCGCCCGCCCGGCATTGCTCGCCGGGTCGCGGAAGGTCTCGCGATAGTGGCCGCCCTCGGGATGCGGCTCGAGCCCGAGGGCGGCGATGATGCCTTCCGGTGTCAAGCGGCGGTCAGGTCGGCGGCGTGCCGACGAATGACGGCCGCGTCTCCCAGGCCTTGAACCACTCGGTGAGTTTCGGGTGGCTCTTGCGCCATTCGTCGCCGGGAAAGCGGAAGTCCAGATAGCCGAGCGCGCAGGCGACCGCGATGGTGCCGATGCTGACCCCCGACAGCTGTTCCACCATGCCCTCCAGCGCGTCGGTCACCTGGCGCATCATCCGCTCGCGGCTCTTCAGGAAATCGGCCGACTGCTTCTCCGCCGGGCGCAGCGTCTCCTGGCGGCGCGGCACGGCGGCGTCCAGCAGCCCATCGGCCAGCGCTTGCTGCTTCAGCGCCATGAAGCGGGCCACGCCCGAGGCGGGGAAGAGCTTGTTGCCGGCGATCGAGTCGAGATACTCGCAGATCACCCGGCTGTCGTAGAGGACCATCCCGTCTTCCAGCTCCAGCGCCGGGATGCGGTGGATCGGGTTCACCTTGCCGAAGGCATCGTCGGTCTGTGGCATGGTGAGCGCCAGCGCGATGCGGTCGTTCAGGCCCAGTTCATGAGCGCAGATGCGGACCTTGCGTGCATAGGGCGAGGCCGGCGATTGATAGAGCTTCACTTGATCTTCTCCCCTTGGAACCAAAAAATCAGAACTTGTCCTTGCGCGCCCGCGTTTCGGCGAAGACGGCGACCAGGTCGTTCGCGGGCAGGCCCAGCGTCTTCTGCAGCAGCGGCGAGTCGGGCCGTAGGAACGGGTTGGTCGCCTTCTCCTCGCCCAGCGTCGAGGGCACTGTCGGCTCGCCCTTCGCCCGCGCCGCGTCGATCGCCGCCGCGCGCGCCGCGAGCGCTGCGTTGCCCGGCTCCACCGTCACCGCGAAGCGGGCGTTCGACTGGGTATATTCATGCGCGCAATAGACCTTGGTGTCGTCGGGCAGCACCCGAAGTTTCGACAGCGAGGTCCACATCTGCGCCGGCGTGCCCTCGAACAGGCGACCGCAGCCGAGCGCGAACAGCGTGTCGCCGCAGAACAGTGCCTTGGCGCCGCCGAACCAGTAGGCGATGTGGCCCCGGGTGTGTCCCGGCACGTCGTAGACCACGGCCTCCTCGGCGCCCAGCGACCAGGTGTCGCCGTCACCCAGTTCGACCTCGATCCCGGGGATGCGGTCGCGGTCGGCGCGCGGGCCGACGATGGTGCAACCCGTCGCCGCCTTGATTTCCATGTTGCCGCCGACGTGGTCGCCGTGGTGATGGGTGTTGAGGATATGGGTGATGGTCCAGCCGCGCTCTTTCGCGGCGGCGAGGACCGGAGCCGCCACCGCCGGGTCGACGACGGCAACCAGCCCGCTCGCGGTTTCGCGGGCGAGCCAGATGTAATTGTCGTTGAGGACCGGGATGCGGACGATGTCTAGGGGCATGCGGCAAGGATAGCAGGCCCCGGGGCCGATGGTCACCCCGCTGCGAGAAGCGGACACTTCCGGGCCGCTGGACGCTATGCTCGGGCGCCACACGCACCGCATGGATCGGGACCGTTTGCCCATGAGTTCCTCCGCCCAGACCGATCAGGCCGCCACGACGCCGTCCGACGCGGCCACCCTCGAACGCCTTCTCCGCGCCCGCTACAGCTGCCGCGCCTTCCTGCCCGACCAGGTGCCGCGCCCGGTGATCGCCCGCATCCTGGAAATGGCGCAGCGAACCGCCTCCTGGTGCAACAGCCAGCCCTGGCAGGTCGTCGTCACCAGCGGCGCCGGCACCGAGCGGTTCCGCGAGGCGATGCTCCGCCAGGCCGAGAGCGAGGCCGAAGACCACTCCGACCTGCCGCGCCCGCGCGAGTATCGCGGCGTCTATCTGGAGCGGCGGCGCGAGAGCGGCTTCCAGCTCTACAACGCGCTCGGCATCGCCCGGGGCGACCGCGCCGCCTACGCCCGGCAGGGGCTGGAGAACTTCCGCCTGTTCGGCGCCCCGCACGTCGCCATCATCACCACCGACGAGGCGCTCGACGTCTATGGCGCGGTCGATTGCGGCGGCTTTGTCGGCAACTTCCTGCTCGCCGCCCAGGCGCTCGGTGTCGCCACCGTCGCCCAGGCCGCGCTCGCGCGCCACGCGCCGATGGTCCGCGCGCATTTCGGCCTCGGCGACGACCGCCGGATGGTCTGCGGCATCTCCTTCGGCTATCCCGATCCGGCGCATCCGGCCAACAGCTACCGCACCAGCCGGGCGGCCCTGCCGGAGGTCGTGACATGGATCGATTGAACGCGGCCGGAGGACGACGCCGATGAAGGCCCTTCGTATCCTCACGGCATTCGTGGCCCTGCTACTCGCCGCCGGCGAGGTGGCGCGCTGGTGGGATAGCCCGCGCTTCCTGCCGCTCGCCTTCGACGAGCTTCTCCTCGCTGCCGCGATGCTGGCGGCGGCCATGGTGGCGGGCCGGAGCGGCGCTGCACCGCTCGCCGCCGCCTGGGGTGCGTTCTGCGGTCTGACGCTCGGCCTGCTGGTGCCGACGCTCGACCACCTGCTGAACGGCCCGGAGAAGGCGAGCGCGGGCTTCTACGCGGCCGTGCTCGCCGCCATGCTGTTGGTCGGGCTGCTGGCACTGCTCTGGGCGCTGGCCCTCCTGCGCCGCGGGCGCCGGTCCTAGGCTCGTGTCGCCTGGGCCAGTAGAGGTAGGCTCCTGGATGACCATTGCTTCGCTGCACCATGGGCGCGCGGCAAACGAACGATTCTGTGCTTGGCAAAGCTTGGGTTGGAACGAGATCGTTACTTTCGGCGGTCGGAAGGACGGGTCCGTGATCGGAAAGCCGCAGAGAGTATCGCCCTTCTGCGCGGCATAAAATCCACCTCCTTGCGCAAATTTTCTTGACACTTGAATAGAATTTGCGCTAGGATAGATTTTAGCGGCCTGCTGCTGCATTGTCCTTGACCATGGTGAATCTCTCATAACCACGCCGCCTCCTGCCCGGAGGCGACAGGGCATTCGCTTGAGCGCACCCCATGGGTGCACTCCACCAATCAGCGGACAGAAATGTCCGACGGACAAATTTTCCGGCATGTGACCCAGGCTGGCCGGAAATGCTTGTCCTCTTTCCGGAGCGCGACGCTAAAAAGAAGGCGGCTGAAACTGGACAGCACGGGCCTGAAACGGGGCGTCACCGGCATCGATCCGGCCAAAACTGGCTCGAATTGGCACGAATTGGCTCACTTAGGCAGGGCCTGTTTCGGCCAAGGCGACAGAATACGATTTAAAATCAATTCCTTATTCCATTTCCGGGCCTGCCGAGGACGAGTACGGCGAACAGCCACGTGTGTCCGGTCCCAACGAAGCGGACAGAATTGTCCGCCCGCTTCTTGACCATTGCCGACTGCGCGCCTCTCTCCGACCGCGGTCGCCGTAGGCGGACGGCAATGGAGCGGACGGATTTGTCCGCGAACCGCTTCCGCCATGCGTCCCCAGCGTTCCTAGGCTGTCGGACCCCGACACCCCCAAGACTCGCCTTTTCGAGGCACATCTGGTATCAGACGGCCTCTCATTCCCCATACGTCGTGCCCATGACCACCCGGCCGGAAACCATCGCCATCGCCGCCGATCACGCCGGCTTTCCGCTCAAGGAAATCCTGAAGCAGGACCTCGAGGCAGCGGGCTTTCGCGTCCTCGATCTCGGCACCGCCGACGCCACCACCTCGGTCGACTATCCGGATTTCGGCGCCGCCCTCGCCCGGAAGATCAGCACCGGCGAGGTGAAGCGTGGCGTCCTCGTCTGCGGCACCGGCATCGGCATTTCCATTGCCGCCAATCGTGAACCCGCCGTCCGCTGCGCCCTGGTCCATGATGCCATCACGGCGAAGCTCGCCCGCGACCACAACGACGCCAATGTCATCGCGCTCGGCGCCCGCGTCATCGGGGTGGAGACGGCGCGCGACGCGCTGACCGCGTTCCTGAATACCCCCTTCGCCGGCGGCGAGCGCCACGACCGCCGCGTGGCCAAGCTTTCTCCCAAGGTGACGTCATGAGCAGCAACGCCAAAACCGCCTCCGCGCCCGCCGCTTTCTTCGATCGCGACCTGCTGAAGGACGACAGTGTCGTCGCCGCCATGCTCGGCCGCGAACTCGCCCGCCAGCAGGAGCAGATCGAACTCATCGCCTCCGAGAACATCGTCAGCCCCGCCGTGCTGGCGGCCCAGGGCTCGGTCCTCACCAACAAGTATGCGGAGGGCTATCCGGGCAAGCGCTACTACGGCGGCTGCGAGTTCGTCGACGAGGTCGAAACCCTCGCCATCGAGCGGGCGAAAAAGCTGTTCGACTGTGCCTTCGCCAATGTGCAGCCGCATTCGGGCGCACAGGCGAACCAGGCCGTCTTCTTCGCGCTACTGCAGCCGGGCGACACCTTCCTCGGCCTCAACCTCGCCGCCGGCGGCCACCTCACCCACGGCGCTCCCGCCAATGTCTCCGGCAAGTGGTTCAAACCGGTCGCCTATTCGGTGAAGCCCGAGGATTGCCGCATCGACTACGACGAGGTCGAGCGTCTGGCGAGGGAACACCGCCCGAAACTGATCGTGGCAGGCGGCTCGGCCTATCCCCGCTTCATCGACTTCGCCCGCTTCCGCGCCATCGCCGACGAGGTGGGCGCGAAGCTGATGGTCGACATGGCGCATTTCGCCGGCCTCGTCGCCGGCGGCGCCCATCCCTCGCCGCTGCCCCATGCGCATGTGGTGACCACCACCACGCACAAGACGCTGCGCGGCCCGCGCGGCGGCATGATCCTGTCGAACGACGAGGCGCTGGGTAAGAAGATCAACTCGGCCGTCTTCCCCGGCCTGCAGGGCGGCCCGCTGATGCATGTGATCGCCGCCAAGGCGGTGGCCTTCGGCGAGGCGTTGCAGCCTTCCTTCCGCGCCTATGCCGCCGCCGTGGTGGAGAACGCCAAGGTGCTGGCCGCGACCTTGATCGAGCGCGGCTATGCCATAAGCTCCGGCGGGACCGACACGCACCTGATGCTGCTCGACCTCAGGCCCAAGGGCCTGAAGGGCAACCTCGCCGAGTCCGCGCTGGAACGCGCCCACATGACGGCCAACAAGAACGGCATTCCCTTCGATCCGGAGAAGCCGACGATAACATCCGGCGTGCGGCTCGGCTCGCCCGCCGGAACCACGCGCGGCTTCGGCGCGGGTGAGTTCCGCCAGATCGGCGAGTTGATTGCCGACGTGCTCGACGCCCATGCCGAAGGCTCGAACGGGGATCCTGCCAAGGCGGAAGCGATGGCGCGTGAGAAGGCGATTGCCCTCTGCCGGCGCTTTCCGATCTATCCCAGCCTGTCCTGATTTCGGCGCCAACCGGGGGGTAAAGCGCAATGCGGTGTCCGTTCTGCGGTCATGAGGAAAGCCAGGTCAAGGACTCGCGGCCGACCGAGGACAATACGGCGATCCGCCGGCGGCGCTTCTGCCCCGGCTGCGGCGCCCGCTTCACCACCTTCGAGCGGGTGCAGCTGCGCGAACTCACCATCATCAAGAAGAACGGCGCCCGCACGCCCTTCGACCGCGACAAGCTGGCGCGCTCGATCATGATCGCGACCCGGAAGCGGCCGGTCGATCCGGAACGGATCGAGCGGATGATCAATGGCCTGGTCCGGCGCCTGGAAAGCATGGGCGAGCCGGAGATCAAGTCCGACCAAGTGGGCGAGATGGTGATGGAGGCCCTGGCCAATCTCGATCCGGTGGCCTATGTCCGCTTCGCCTCGGTCTATCGCAACTTCCGCGAGGCGAAGGACTTCGAGGACTTCATCGGCCGGCTCGGCGGCAGTTCGGACTGAGGCGCCCGCCCTACTCGTAGAAGAACAGGTCCGGCCGGTGGGTGCCCAGATGCGCGCCCGGGTCCCAGTTGTAGATCGCCTCCTTTGGCACATTGCGCATGTTGCTGCGGACCACGATCGGGACCGGCACGCTGCGGACGATGCCGATGGTGAACTGCTGCTCGGCATGGATCTGCAGCATGCGCTGCCAGATCCGGGTGCGCTCACCCTTCTCGGAGGCCTCCAACCACGCGCCGGCGAGATCGAGCAGTTCCTTCGCCTCCGGCAATGCCGGCGCCTCGCCCTTCTTGCCGCGGGTCTCGTAGTGCTGCCCCCAGTCGGGCCACTGATAGCCGTACTGCGAGACCGGGGCGAGTGGCGCAGGCGACATGTCGGCCGTGGCGATTCCGTTCTCCAGGCCACCCCAGACCACCATCACCGCCTGGCCGGAGAAGACCCGGTTGCGCAGGATGTCGCGCTGGGACGGCTTTGAGAACAGCTTGACGCCGACGCGATACCAGTCGTCGCGGATGAGCTGCAACACGTCGGTCTGCTCGGTATCCTCGCCCGCCGTCTCGACGATGATCTCGATCGGCCGCCCGTCGGGCATCAGGCGGATGCCCTCGCCGTTCTTCTTCGTCAGGCCCATCTCGTCCAGAAGCCGGTTCGCCGCCTTCGGGTCGAATTTCGCCCAGGCGTCCCGGAACTCGGGCTTGAACAACGGGCTCTGCGGCAGGACCGTGTTGTTGCCGGCTTCTGCCAGGCCGAAATAGAGCGACTGGTTGATGATCTCCCGGTCGGTGGCGAGCGACAGTGCCCGGCGGAACCGCACGTCCCGCAGCAGCGCCCGCCAGCCCGGATCCGTCACGTTCAGGTTGGGATAGAGCGCGATATGAGCGCCGAGGCCCGGGCGCCACAGATGGGTCGTGACCGGCTCGCGCTTCTCCGCCTTCTTCAGCAGCGTGTAGTTCGAAAAGGCCAGATAGCGGGGCTGCAGGTCGACCTCGCCCGCCGCCACCTTGGCGGGGATCAGCGCGGTCGCCGACTGGATCATGGTGAAGCGGTCGAGATAGGGCAGCTGCAGGCCGTTGGCGTCGACCCGGTGGAAATAGGCGTTGCGCTCGCCGATGAAGCGGGTGGCGGGCGGCCGGGTGGTGTTGATCCAGGGCTGCAGCGTCGGCTGCTCCGGATTGTCGAATCTGTACATGTTGTCGACGAAGTTGTGCATCGCCGCCCAGGAACGCTGCCGGCTGGCCTTCGCCTGCTCTTCCAGCATCTTCGGGTCGTTGTACTTCGCGTGGAACTTCTTCAGGTAGTGGGCCGGACGGTAGATGAACGGGTCGGCCGGGCCGGCGAGCGAAGCGAGGAAAGTGCGATTCGGCTGGCTCCAGCTGAAACGCACCGTCGTCGGATCCAGCACCTCGAACTTCGCCCTCTCGTCGCCGACATAGAACAGGCGCGGAGGTCCGCCGGGGGCCAGCATCTTGTTGCCGCAGATATCCTCCCAGTAATACCGGAAGTCTTCGGCCGTGAAGGGATGACCGTCCGACCAGCGGTGGCCGGGGCGCAGCTTGAACGTAAAGACCTTGTCGTCCTCGACCTCCACGTCGAGCAGCAGATCGGGTCGCAGTTGCAGCTTCTCGTCATAGCCGACCAGCCGGGCGTAGCCGTAAACCGTCATCAGCCGCACGTCGCGGCCGCCGGAGATAAGCATGCGCGCCTCGCCGCCATGCCGCCCCGGACTGCGCCCTTCGCCGAACTCCACCACCAGGGGCGTCGCCGGCAGGCGCTTTTCGACGGGCGGCAGCTTGCCGGCCTCGACCGCCTCGGTCAGCGACACCGGCTCGACATAGCGCGACTGTGCCGACGCCTCGGCAAGAACCGAGGCGAGCAGCAATCCGACTGCCGCCAGCGGCAACCGACGAAGATGAGGAAAGGTCATGCCACCCGACGTGCTCGAAGCTCCCGACAGGACGCTATCAACGGCAAGCCTATCGCCGTCAGCGACACCGATCACAGACCTAGAAGAATGCGCGCGCTTGGTAAAGGCTCGATGAACCCGACGGCTTGTCACACTTCTCCTTCCCGCGCCGTCATTGGCGGGAATGGATAGGAGAATGAGCCATGCAGATCCGTTTGGACTATGCCCACGCAGCCCCGGAAGGGGCGCGAATGCTCGCCCGCCTATATGCCTATGTCGCGCTGAGCGGCCTCGATCCCGTCCTGATCGATCTGGTCTATCTGAGGATCTCCCAGATCAACGGCTGTTCCTACTGCGTCGATCTGCACTGGCGCGACGCCATCGAAAAGGGCGCGGATGCACGCAAACTGAACGCCGTGGCCGCCTGGGACGAAATGCCGTTCTTCACAGAACGCGAGCGGGCGGCCCTCGGCTGGGCCGAAAGCCTGACCCTGGTCGCGTCGACCCGTGCGCCGGACGAAGCCTATACCGCCGCCCGGGCGCAGTTCGACGACAAATCCCTGGTCGATCTGAGTTACGCGATCGTGCTGATGAACGCCTACAACCGTCTGGGGGTCGGATTCAGGAAACACCCGGAATCCTAGTGAGCGTCTGCCGGGGCCATACGTGGCTTACGAGATCTCCCGCTCGCCTCGCTACGTGGCGTCGATCTTTGCTGACCGAGGTGGGCGTCCTGAAACAGACACATGCGCACCGCGTTTCGATACTCCCCGTTGACGAAGAACTCGTGGATCAGTTCGCACTCGACCTGAAAACCGCAGCCTTCATAGGTGCGGATGGCCCGGTGGTTCTCCTTGTCTACGATGAGATAGACTTTGTAGAGATTGAGGACCCGGAAGGCGTAGTCGACCGCCATCGATGTCGCCGTCCGGGAGTAGCCGCGTCCCTGCCACTGAGGCGCGATGATGATCTGGAACTCGGCGCGGCGGTGGATGTAGTCGATCTCCACCAGTTCCACCAACCCGACCGGCTCGGCCTCGCTCTCGATGATGAAGCGCCGTTCGCCCTGGTCGGAGACATGCTTGTCGTAGAGGCGCGAGAGTTCGGCATAGGCCTCGTAAGGCTCCTCGAACCAATAACGCATCACGATATCGTTGTTGTTCAACTGGTGAACGAAATGGAGGTCGGGCCGCTCCAGCGGCCGCAGCTTGATCTCGGCCATCGAAACCTCCTTCCGGTTCTCAGAATGTGGTCGGCCAGGTGCTCATCCGGTGCTCGCCCACGCCTCGCGTAAGCCGGCGCTCATGCAGTTCGAGCATGCGGATCAACCAGTCCCGTGTCTCGCGCGGGTCGATCACGCTCTGTGCCATGAACGGCGCCGCCAGATCATAGGCGGTGGTGCCTCGAGCGAGTGTCGCCGCCAGTTCGCGATAGCGCTCGGGGTCATCCTGTGGCCGGACGCGATAGACCACATTCACTCCGATCTCGGGATCGACGAAGCTGACATCGGCGGTGAACCATGCCGCCATCTCGTCGCAAATCCCCGCCCCCATGTTCAGATGGGCCTGACCATAGGACTTTCGCATGACGACCGACAGCTTTGGCACCGTCGTCATGTGCAGGGCCTGCATGTAGTTCATGATCTTTCCCGGCAGGCGAAGACGCTCGCCCACCACGCCCACGAGGAAACCTGGCGTGTCCGCCATCGAGATCAGCGGAATGTTGAAGCTGTCGCACAGGACGATGAAGGAGATTACCTTGTCGCAGGCGTCCGGATCGAGCGCGCCGCCCTTGAACATCGGGTTGCTCGCGATGATGCCGACGCTGCGCCCGTCGATACGGGCCAGGCCGGTCGTCACTACGCGGGCGAAACGGTCCTTGATCGGAAAGTAGCTGTCCTTGTCGACGATCAGACGCAGGATCCGGCGGACGTCGTAGACTTTCGAGCGGCTGTCCGGCAACACGTCGAGGATGCGGCCGATCTCCTCGCCCGACCCGGGCGGGACGGCCGCTCTCGGTGGCGCCTCGTTGGCGTTGGAGGGCAGGTAGGACAGAAAGCTCTTAACCGCCGCCAATGCCTCTTCGTCGGTATCGACGGCCATGTCGACCTGGCCGGTGACGCCGGTCTGCACCTCCCATCCGCCCAGTTCCTCGGGATCGAGGTCCTCGGAGACCGCGACCGAGGTGACGTTGGGGCTGGACACGGCCATCACCGCGCCCTTCCGCATGACGATAAAGTCAGACATCACGCTGTGCCAGGTACCGCCGCCATAGCACCATCCCAGAACGGCGGAGGCCCAGGGGGATCTGCGGGTGCGCTTCAGGTCGAAATACAGACCGGTCGAGTGGATACCGGCCGCGCCCATGATGTCGGGCATGCGCGCGCCGGAGCATTCGTTGAGCAGCACCAGCGGCACGCCGTTTCTTTCGGCATTGGCACGCGAGTGCTGGGCCTTCCAGCCGGCCACCTTGGCACTGGAGGCACCCATCGCACTGAAATCGGCGGCATGGATGACGATGGGGCGCCCATCGATCCTGCCGGTGCCGTCGACCACCCCGTCACCGGGCGTGCGGTCGCGGTCCTCCGGGCGTTCGGAAACGGCGTGCAGGCCCCACTCCGCGAAGCTGCCGGGATCGAGCAGGCGATCGATCCGCTGGCGGGCGTTGAGGGTGCCGTTCGCTGCCCAATCATCGAGACGCTTCTTCGACCCCATGGCGCGCGCCACGGCGCGCCGCGCGGCAAGCTCGGCGATTTCCTTCTCGAACGGCACGATGTCGTCTCCACCTGACCAGCAGCCGGAGGGTCGCAACCGGACGCCGCGCGGTCAACCGGTCAGAATATGCCTTCCAGAATGGCGCGCTTGCGGCGGACGACCGTGGGGGTGCCTTGGCCAGTGACCTGTTCGCCTTCGGCAACCCTCTCACGTATGCGCGTCTGCTCCTTCGACGGGTCGATCACGTCGCCGGGCGGGGCCTCCTTCTGCCAGAAGATCAGCCGATCGACGAAGCTCCGGTCCTTTTCCGCCAGTTGCGTGTATTCGGCGTTGATCACCTGGCGAATGTTGGGGTTTGCATTATCGGTCTTGGCCGCCTTGAGGAGGGCCGATTCGCCGATCGAACGCTCGCTGCGACCTTGCAACGGACGGCCAGTCAAAGCCACCTGCGCGGCGTCGCGGGGCCTCTGTTCCTGAGGCCGGGGAGCTCCCGGTTCGGGGGGGCGCATCTGGAAATCCGGCGGCACGGTGAGCGGCGCACGGGTCACCACCTCGAACTCGTTCGGGGACTGGCGGCTGACACCGAGGGTGTCGCGAACGGTGTCGCAGCCGGCCAAGGTGACCAGCGCAGCCAGGCCGGCGGCAGCCGAGACGAAGCGATTGTGCATGGGCCTCATTCTAAGCCTTGCGACTTCGGCGACAATATGGCGATCACCACCAGCGCGACTGCACCGCAGCTGATGCCCATATCCGCCACATTGAAGGCCGGCCAATGCCAGCCGGCGACGTGAAAATCGAAGAAATCAGCGACCGCGCCATAAACGATACGGTCGATGGCATTCCCGACCGCACCGCCGATGACGAGTCCGATGGCGATCGGCTCCCAGCGATGCGACACCCGTCGCAACCAGAAAACCAGCGCCACGGCGACTGCAAGAGCGAGGCCGGCGAGCAGCCAGCGCTGGTTGTTCCCCAGCCATTCCGAGCCCAGAATCCCGAAACTGACGCCCCGGTTCCAGACCTGGACCAGATTGAAGAAGGGGGTGAGGACAATGCCCTCGGGATAGACGGCCATCAGGTCGATCAGGAAATACTTGCTCACCTGGTCGACCAGCAGCACGAGAGCGGCGATGACCAAGCCTTGACGCATCAGGCAGCCGCAACCACGGCGTCACAACGCTTGCAGAGGTCCGGCGCCTTGGTTGAAGTGCCGACCTCGGGCAGGACCTGCCAGCAACGCTGGCACTTCTCACCCTGTGCCCCGCGGCTCACCACCGCCACGCCGGCCACGTCATCCAACCGGAAGGCGCTCTCGGGCGGCTCGCCCGTCAGCAGATCGATCGACGACGTGATGCAGACCTCGGCGAAGTCGATCCCGTCCAATGCCGCCAGGCGTTCGGGCGCCAGATAGACCTGCGGGTGCGCCTGCAGCGATGAGCCAATACGCTTCTCGCGGCGCTCGATCTCCAGCGCACCGGTAACAACGCGACGGATATCGCGGATCGCCTCCCACTTCTCGGCCAGCGCGGGAGCCAGCCAGCCCTCCGGCTGCGCCGGGAACAGGCGCTGGTGGACGCTGCCCTTCTCGTCGGGGAAGCGGGCAAGCCACGCCTCCTCCGTCGTGAAGCAGAGAAACGGTGCCAGCCAGGCGGTCAGGCGCGAGAACAACTCGTCCACCACCGTCCGCGCGGCGCGGCGACGGGTCGAGGTCGGCGCGTCGCAGTAGAGCGAGTCCTTTCGGATATCGAAGTAGAAGCTCGACAGGTCGACGGCGCAGAAGGTGTGCAGCGCCACGTACATCCGATGGAAGTCGTAAGCCTCGCAGGAAGCGCGGACCACCTGGTCGAGTTCGGCCAGCCGGTGCAGCACCCAGTGCTCCAGTTCCGGCATCTCGGCCGCCGGCAGGCGCTCGCCCTCCTGGAAGCCGGCGAGATTGCCGAGCAGCCAGCGCATGGTGTTGCGCAGGCGCCGATAGGCGTCGACCTGGGCCTGGATGATCTTGTCGCCGACGCCGAGATCGGCGGAATAGTCGGACGAGACCACCCACAGGCGGAGGATGTCGGCCCCGAACTTGCTGACCACCGTCTGCGGCTCGACCACGTTGCCGAGCGACTTCGACATCTTCCGGCCCTTCTCGTCGAGCGTGAAACCATGCGTCAGCACGGCATCATAGGGTGCCCGCCCGCGGGTGCCGCAGGCCTCGAGAAGCGAGGAATGGAACCAGCCGCGATGCTGGTCGGAGCCTTCGAGGTAGAGCGAGGCCGGCCATTTCAGGTCGGGGCGCTGCTCCAGCACGAAGGCGTGGGTCGAGCCGGAATCGAACCAGACATCCAGGATGTCGGTCACCATCTTCCAGTCGGCCGGGTTGTACTTGTTGCCGAGGAAGCGGTCGGCGCCGGAGGTGAACCAGGCATCCGCCCCGCCTTCCAGACAGGCGGCGACGATTCTCTCGTTCACTTCTTCGTCGCGCAGGATCTCGCCCGTCTCCTTGTGCTCGAAGACGGTGATCGGCACGCCCCAGGCGCGCTGGCGGCTGATCACCCAGTCGGGGCGCTGCTCGATCATCGCATAGAGCCGGTTGCGGCCCTGCGGCGGGTAGAAGGCGGTGGCGTCGATCGCGGCCAGCGCCTTCTTCCGCAGGCCGTTAGTGGTCATCGAGATGAACCACTGCGGCGTATTGCGGAAGAGCAGCGGCGCCTTGGAGCGCCAGGAATGCGGATACTGGTGCCGCAGCCGCCCGCGACCGAGCAGGCCGCCGGCGGCGGTCAGCACCTCGATCACCCGGCGGTTGGCGTCGCTTTCCTTGCCCTCGTCGTCGAAGACGCGGGCCGGCTTCTCGCCGCCGAAGACCGGCACATGGGCGAAATAGCGGCCGTCCTCGTCGACGGTGTGCGGGACCTCGACGCCGTTGGCGACACCGAGGTTGTAATCGTCGGCGCCATGACCGGGGGCGATATGCACGAAGCCGGTGCCGGCATCGAGCGTCACGAAGTCGCCCTCCAGCACGCGGACGTCGAACTCGTAGCCCTGGCCGCGCAGCGGGTGGGCGCAGACGCTGCCGAGGAGATCCTTGCCGGTGACGGTTGCGAGGGTAGTGAAGCCCTCGATGCCGCAGGCCTTGGCCACGCCATCGGCCAGGGCGGCGGCGACGATGACCTCGTCGCCGACCCGGGCCAGCGACTTCTCGCCCACCGCCTCGATCCGCAGGCGGACGTAGTCGGCGGCCGCCGACAGAGCGATGGCCCGGTTGCCGGGCATGGTCCAGGGCGTGGTCGTCCAGATGACGATCGAAGCGCCCTTGGCCGCGTCGCAGGCAGGGGTGACGACCGGGAATTTCACGAACACCGTCTGCGAGGTGTGCTCGTGATACTCGACCTCGGCTTCGGCCAGCGCCGTGCGCTCGACTACCGACCACATGACCGGCTTGGACCCCTTGAACAGGCCGCCGTTCATCACGAACTTCTGGCATTCGCGCACGATCTGCGCCTCGGCCGCGAAGCTCATGGTGGTGTAGGGGTTCTTCCAGTCGCCGATCACGCCCAGGCGCTGGAACTCGCCCTTCTGCACGCCGATCCAATGCTCTGCGAAGTCGCGGCATTCCTTGCGGAACTCGTCGATCGGGACGTCGTCCTTGTTCTTCCCCGCCGCCCGGTACTTCTCCTCGATCTTCCACTCGATCGGCAGGCCATGGCAGTCCCAGCCGGGGACGTAGTTCGCGTCGAAGCCCATCATCTGCCGCGAACGATTGATGACGTCCTTCAGGATCTTGTTCAGCGCGTGGCCGATATGGAGGTTGCCGTTGGCATAGGGCGGGCCGTCATGCAGCACATAGAGCTCGCGGCCCTTCGAATCCTCGCGCAGGCGGCGATAGAGGTCGATCTTCTCCCAGCGTTCAAGGATCTCCATTTCCTTGACGGGCAGGCCCGCCTTCATGGGGAAATCGGTGGTCGGCAGGAAGACGGTGTCGCGATAGTCGGTCGGCTTGTCGGTGCTCATGATGACGGGCAGCTCCCGCAGCAGGGAGAAAAGGGAAATCGAGGCGCGCGAATGCTCCCGGCCCTGCTCAGGCGAGGGCCGGGATGGTAATTCGCGTGCTGCGGCGATGGAAAGCGCCCATGGCGGGGCCTTTTAGCGGTGAAGGCCTCCGCTGTCGAGTTCCCGCCTATTCGAAGTTCCGCTCTTTCCAGAACGGGAAGAAGGGCGGCAGTTCCTTGGAGACGCTCATCTTGAAGTTCGGCGGCCGCTTTTCCAGGAAGGAGGTCACCCCTTCCCGGGCGTCCGCCATCTTGCCGAGCTGGGCGATGCCGCGGCTGTCGATCTTGTGGGCCTCCATCGGGTGGTCCGCGCCCAACATCCGCCACAGCATGTGACGGGAGACCGCGCAGGAGACGGCCGAGGTGTTCTCGACGATTTCGCGGGCGATCTCGTAGGCACGGGGGAGCAGCTTCTCCGGGGGCAAAACCTCGCGGACGAGGCCGGCTTCCAGCGCCTCGGAGGCGGGGAATACTCGGCCGGTCATCACCCATTCGAGTGCCCGATTGATGCCGACCACCCGAGGCAGGAACCAGCTCGACGCCGCTTCCGGCACAAGACCGCGGCGGGCGAAAACGAACCCGAAACGAGCCGTCTCGCTCGCAATCCGAATGTCCATCGGCAGCTGCATCGTTGCGCCCACACCCACGGCGGGACCGTTGATGGCGCCGATGACCGGCTTCAGGCTCTCGAAAATGCGGAGAGACACCGTCCCACCACCATCGCGCCAGTGCTGGCCCGACTGCTTGATGCCACCGGGATCGCGCTTCTCGACATCGAATGTCTCGCCGCCGCGCGACAGGTCGGCACCGGCGCAGAATCCCCGCCCCGCTCCGGTGATGACCACCACGCGCACATCATCGTCGGCATCCGACTTGTCGAAGGCGGCGATGACCTCGTTGCGCATCGTCTCGGTGAAGGCGTTCAGCTTTTCCGGCCGGTTCAGAGTCAGCGTCGCGACGCGATTCTCGACCGCATAGGTGATTTCCTTGAACGACAAGGGCTTTCCCTCCTGGCTTTCTTTGTGCTCGACCGACCATGCCGTGCCCGGCGGTCGGCAGGCAAGCGCGGCCTTCGGTCCAGAAGAGAGGTCTGCTCCAACCCGACCAGGCGCCATCAGCGCTCGAGCGACGTTTCAGGTCACTTATCGGTAAGCACGATATCGGTCCACTGATCGCTCGCCGTTGAATCCGAGGCTCGCCGTCGGGGGGTGTTGATTAGCGCCCTAAGCCGATCGAGATGCATCGCGAGCAGGCCGTCATTGCGCGCATCCTCGCGCTCCATGAGAGCCTGGATCGCTTCGAAGCCGGCAACCGTGTCATCCTGAAGGCTCGCATGGATGGTCAGGTAGTCTGCGAGATAGGCGTGCCGTGGATCGTCCGCGGCAAGGGGTTCAAACACGCTCAGGCCCTCGCTCCGCCCCTTCACCTTGAGGCTTCCGATAGGACGGAACACCGTGCCGGTGACCCGGCTGGCCGTCGAACCGGCGACGCAGATCCGCGTGCCCAGGTACTTGTTCGCGCCCTCGAGACGAGCCGCAGTGTTCACCATATCGCCGATGGCGGTGTAGGAAAAGTGTGATTCCCCGCCGAAATTGCCGATGATGACGCTGCCCGTATTTACCCCTATCCGCGTGATCCCGAAATCGAGGCTGCGCTCGCTCCGCTGGCGCTCGGCGAAGCTCGAGGCGAAGCGATCGAGCGCCAAGGCGCAGGCAACGGCTTCCGACGGATGCTTCCCGGTATCGTCGAATGCGCCGAAGATCGCGACCACGGCATCGCCGATGAACTTGTCGATGGTGCCGCGATGGTCGTGGACGATCTTGGTGGCCCCATCGAGGTACTCGTTCAGAACAGCGACCAGCACCGCCGGCTCGGTTGTTTCGGATAGCGTGGTGAAACCCGCGATATCGGTGAAGATGTAGGTCACTTCCCGCCGCTCGCCGCCCAGGGCAAGCCGCCAAGGCTCGTTCTCCAGCTGTTTGACGACATCCTCGGCGACATAGCGGGCCATGGCACTGCGTATGAAGGTTCGCTCCTCCATATAGCGCCGCTGCTGATAGAAGCTGATGCCGGTAACCGCGGTGGCGAAGCCGAGCGATGGTCCGATGATGGGCAGCATGTATCCGGTTGCCGGATAGGCGAAGAACAACAGGCCGCCCATGGCCAGCAGCGCCGCCAAGCTGAGAAGAAGCTTGAGCGCGACACGGAAATCCCTCGACGCGATGACCACGCCAATGAGGACCGTGATCGAGACGATCAGGATATCGCTGACGGCACCGGAGACCTTGAGTACACGTCCATCGAGGAGCTGCGCCACCGCATGCGCATGTATCACGACTCCCGGGATCGTGCCTTCCTGCACGCCCAACGAGGCGACGAAGGGCGTACGGAAACGGTCGATGCCGGGCAGGTCCACGCCGATGAAGACGATCCTGTCCTTGAAAAAGGCATCGGGCAGGATCGGCGCTAGATGGGCCTGGAACGAGGCGATCGCCGGTTCGTCGAATTTCGGACCGATCGCATAGTCGAATGGGAGTGCCGACCGGTCTGGCAGTGTCTTGCCCAGGACCTTGGCTGTGACCCCAGAGATGGTCAGGAGAGGCTCCCTGTTCTCGGGGACCTTCAGGATCAGGTCGCGCACCGTGCCGTCGTTCCCATCGCGCGACAGGTTGGCATAAGCGCGATGCACGCCGGACAGATACTCGCGCATGTATTCGGCTTGTTCGGTCGTAACCTGGATCTCGCCGTGGCTCTTCTTCTCATGAATGCCCGGCTGGTCGATCTCCGCCTCGCTCGAATCGCCGTAGGCGACGATCACGGGCTTCGGAAAGCTGTTGAGCGCGCGGCGCAGGCGCTCGTCCTTCTCGGGTTCGGTCGCGCGATCGAACAGGAGATCGATCACGACCGCCCGCACCTCGGCCTTCGCCAGCCGCTCGAGCACATCGGCCAGGAAGCCGCGATCCACCGGCGAGCGGTAGGGCAGCATGCCCAGCGTTTCCTCCGTAATCGCGAGCACGAGCATGTCGCTGCGCACCGGGGCCGTGGGGGCGAAGAAGGCAACGCGCAGGTCGCGGACAAAGTTCTCCGTCCAGCCCAGCATCCCGATCGCCCGGGGAAGAAGCGCCCCGGCGAGCACAGCGGTCAACGCAATGATGGCAACCGATATCGTCCCGCGCGGCAGCCGGAAGCCGCCGGCTGTCTCGGTGTTTCTCGCATCCGATCGGGTCTGGACGACGTTCATGACTTCCCCCGCAACCGAGCCTAGCAGAAGGCCTGGGTCGTGACCGCGATCACTTGCCCTCGGTCATCAGAAATTAGACAGTCGAATGATAAGAAATGGTTGTGTACTTCCCCCGGAGGGGACCATGCAAAGCACCGATCGCAGGCTCGCATTCCTCGTTGCATTCGTATTCGTGGCCACCGCCGCGACCACGGTTCTGGCACAGACCCAACCAGCACCGCCGGCGACAAACGTCGGAGCCGGCGCCGTGAGCACGCATACGCCCAATCAGACCGGCGCTGAAGCGGCGAAGGCCGGAGAGGCGATCAAGGACAAGGCTCCCCGGAAGAACTGAGCCTGCGGCCACCGCGCGCGGTTCTCCCACGAAGCCGCGCGACGCTGCAGGGAAGACGTTGCCTCGCCCAACCGCTGGCCGACGGGTCGGCCGCGTGTCAGTCCATTGTCAGGACGCGGGCGAGATAGCGCCCATAGCTGGAATTCTTCATCCGCTCGGCGAGCCGCCCGAGCTGTTCCGCATCGATGAACCCCATGCGCCAAGCCACCTCTTCCGGCGCGCCGATCTTGAATCCCTGACGCTGTTCGATCGTCGCGACGAAGTCCGCTGCCTGGATGAGGCTTTCCGGCGTTCCGGTGTCGAGCCAGGCGAAACCACGACCCAGCTTCTCCACGCGGAGCCGCCCCATGTTCAGATAGACGCTGTTGACATCGGTGATCTCGAGTTCGCCGCGCGCGGAAGGTTTGAGGTTGGCGGCGATTTCTGCCACAGTCTCGTCATAGAAATAGAGCCCGGTAACCGCATAAATCGACGGCGGCACTTTCGGCTTCTCGATGATCGCCTTCGGACGCCCGTCGGGGTAAAATTCGACCACCCCGTAGCGCTCCGGATCCGCAACCCCGTAGGCGAAGACAATGGCGCCGTCGTTCGCCTTGGAAGCGTCGTGTAGCGTGTCGCCGAATCCCTGCCCATAGAAGATGTTGTCGCCGAGGATGAGAGCCACGCGATCGCCAGCGATGAAATCGCGTCCAATCAAGAAGGCTTGCGCGATGCCATCGGGCTTGGCCTGGGCGGCATATTCCAGCCGGATTCCCCAATCCGATCCGTCGCCGAGCAGTTCACGGAACAGCGACTGTTCTTTCGGTGTCGTGATGACCAGAATCTCGCGGATTCCCGCCAGCATCAAGGTGGTCAGCGGATAGTAGATCAGCGGCTTGTCATAGACCGGCAGCAGCTGTTTCGACACCACTTTCGTCATGGGGTGCATCCGGCTGCCCGTCCCCCCCGCCAGAACGATGCCCTTCATGATGCGCCCCGCGTTTCCGACCGGATCGATATTGGCTGCCGATTGCGGCCGAAGCTGGGCCTCAATGTCCTTCGAATGCGCAGAGCGCCAGGACTTCTACGTCCATCGCCTCCAACCGCTTGCGGCCGCCCAGGTCCGGCAGGTCGACGATGAAGGAGCTGCCGATGACGGTTCCGCCGGCGATGCGGATCAGCTTGATCGCCGCCTCCGCCGTTCCGCCGGTCGCAATCAGGTCGTCGATAAGAAGAACATTGTCGCCCGCCTTCACGGCATCGACATGGATTTCGACCTGATCGGTGCCGTATTCGAGCGAATAGGACTGCGAGATGGTGGTAAAGGGCAGCTTTCCCTTCTTGCGGACAGGAATGAAGCCACATGACAGCTGATGCGCCACGGCCCCACCCAGGATAAATCCCCGCGCCTCGATGCCCGCCACCTTGTCGATCCGGATCCCCGCATAGGGCTGCACCAGTTCGTCCACGGTCTTGCGGAAGCCGCGCGGATCGTTCAGCAGCGTGGTTATGTCGCGGAACATGATGCCGGGCTTTGGATAGTCCGGGATCGTGCGGATCTTGGCCTTGATGCCGTTCATGAGTCGCCTATCTTCCTTGAGGCAGGGTCATCCGAGCACACGGCCGGCAACAGCGTCGAGCTTTTCCAGGTAGGCCGGGTCCCGGGCATGCGGCGCGGTGATGAGGGCAGTGTCCAGGGCACGGTCGCATCCCTTCGGACAGACCGGCGGCTTGGCGGCGACGATGGCCGGCACGACGGCCTCGACCAGGGTCTGCGCCTTGGCGGCGTTGTCGACCAGCACCCGGATGATGGCGGAGACATCGACATGATCGTGATCGGGGTGCCAGCAGTCGAAATCGGTCACCATGGCAACCGTCGCATAGCAGAGCTCGGCCTCGCGGGCGAGTTTCGCTTCCGGCATATTGGTCATGCCGACGACATGGCAGCCCCAGGATTTGTAGAGGAAGCTCTCCGCCTGCGTAGAAAACTGCGGCCCTTCCATGCAGAGATAGGTACCTCCGCGATGGACGGGGATGCGGGCGGCGCGGGCGGCTGCCTCCAGATGGTCACCCAGCCGGCCGCATACGGGGTGGCCGAAGGCGACATGAGCCACCATGCCGGTGCCGAAAAAGGACTTCACGCGGGCGAAGGTGCGGTCGATGAACTGGTCGGCGATGACAAAGGTCCCGGGCGGCAACTCCTCCTTGAAGGAGCCGACGGCGCTCATCGACAGCAGTTCGGTGCACCCGATGCGCTTCATCGCATCGATATTCGCCCGGAAATTGATATCCGACGGCGCAATCCGGTGCCCCCGGCCGTGGCGGGGCAGGAAGGCGGTCTTGATCCCGGCAATTCGGCCGGTGAGAATTTCGTCCGAGGGATCGCCCCAGGGCGTGGCGACTTTGACCCAGGCCTTGTCGGTCAGGCCGGCCATGTCGTATAGACCACTGCCGCCGATCACACCGATCATTGGCTCCTTCGTCGCATCCCCCATGTGCTCCAATCCCCGGAAACGGATGATGTCGCCTCTTAGCCTCTGGGCGACACCGCAGCAAGCCCGGCCTGCCGCGCCGCATGAATTCGCTGCGACCGTGCGGAGTGGCGCGTGCTGACGGCGCTCGACGCTAATCCCTCGGCGGAAGCGCTCTCTCCGCTCGCCTCGGATACACCACTCGACGTCTTCGGCCCGCCCGAGGTCATCGAGATCGAGCCGATCCACAACTGCAACCTGCGCTGCATCATGTGCCACGTCTCCTACGAGACGATGAGCCGTGCGAAGCTGACGGTAGCGGCAATCGACCAGCTTGAGGGCTTGTCGGGGCGCTGGGCCAAGCTGGGATCGCTATACGAGCCCGCGGCGCATCCGGAGTTCGACAAGATCTGCCGCCGCCTCACCGAACTCGGCCTCAAGATCGACCTGACCACCAACGGAGCCCTGCTGACGCCGCGCGTGATCGAGGCGGTGAAGGACTGCGATTTCCGTATCGTCACCCTCAGCTTCGACGGCGCGCGCAAGGAAACTTACGAACGCATACGGCGCGGCGGCGATTTCGAGCAGGCGCTGGAGCGGATCGCCGCCTTCAAGCGGGCGGTCCAGGCGCGGATTCCCGACGCCTATTTCGCGGTCAACTACACGGTGCTCCGTTCCAATATTCCCGAGATCGTGGACGCGGTGGAGATGTTCGAGGCCATGGGCTTCGACCATATCGGCTTCATCGGCATGGTCATGCGCTCCGACGCGCCGATCCTGGTGCCGGAGGCGATCGAGCCGGTGAAGGACGAGATGGCGGCGGCCCTGGATGCGGCGGCGGAGTTGGTAGTGAACAAGGGGTATCGCATCACCCTTTCCTCGCCGCATTATCGAAGTTCGGTGCTGCGGCAGCGCGATCCCGAGGGCTTCTCCCGCGACGACGGGTTGGTGGTCAGCAGCCACCCCGGCGCGCGCACCCCCTTCACGCCGTCGACGCACTTCCAGAACGGCCCCTATCCGGGCATGCACGTGGATTGCCGCTCGCCCTTCAAGTTCGTGCGGATCAACTACGACGGCCAGGTTCTGCTGTGTCAGGGCGTGCGCATCGGCAACATCTACAAACAGAGCCTCCTCGACACCTGGAACGGTGCGCTTGCCGAGCGGATGCGGATGATGGTCCGCGAATCGCCAGAGGTCTGCCACGACTGTGAGTATTTTCGCTTCTGCATTCGTGCCAATCAGATCGACTACGCCGAGGAGGAGAATTTCCACAGCCGGAACAACGCGGTCCTGATCGCTCCGCGGGGCCCGTTCAGCATCATTCGCTGGCGTGACCGGCATTACGCCGTACCGCACTGGGTCGGCGCCATGCAGCCCCCCTTCCTGGGTGTGGAAGATTGGGGTGGGGTGGTGGTCGCGGGGTCCGAAGAGGATCTATACGCTGCCGTTGACGCCCTGCCGGCACCGCTGTTCTTGAAATGGCGCCGTCACTACCGCGTCTACATGTGGCAGAAGACCATATTCGGCGTTCCCTTCGGCTTGAGGAACTACGACTTCACGCGGAATGGCCTGGTCAGCGAGATTCTGGTAAACGACTCGATGTCGGAATTCGAAGGCAGATTCGGCCCCACCGGGCGCTCGCGTTCATTCCTGCTTCCCGCGCTGGAACTTCTGAAGGTGGTACTCGGGCGCAACCGGTACGCCTGGCTCAAGCAGCGCTTTTCGAAGGACAATATCCAGCGTCTCCGGGCGATGGCTCGGCTCGAACCGCTCGATTAGCCGCCCTTGCGGCGCCAGACATGCGTCTCTCCGTCCATGCGCGCCTCCTCGATCGTCCGTTCCATCGACAGGTAGCGCCCCAGAACCTCGACCGGTGTCGAAGTGTTGTGGGTGCGATCGGACGTGTTGCTCTCATAGAGCGCGCCGCCCTCGCCCAGCCAACGCGCGGCCAATTTCGCATAGTGATCGACCTGATCGGGAAGCATCTCGCCGAACGAGGCAGTGTTGATGATCAGGTCGGCACGGCCGATCAATGCCGCCAGCGGATCGATGGCGAAGTGGGCCGGGACCAGGGTCAGTCCAGTCGCCCCGGGCTGCACATCCGGGCTCGTTGCGAATATCGGCAGTGCATTGCGGAGCACGCTCAGGTAGATCCCTGAAAACAAAAGCGATTCGGCAAGATCGATCACGATGTATCGCGCCTGCGGCAGAATCTGCAGCAATCCTGCGGCCAGCCCGCCGTGACCTGCGCCGATCTCGACGATGGTGGGCGTGCTGCCGCGGCGGGGATGCAGAAGGGGTTCGATCACCTTTGCGCGCCACAACACGTCCAAGTGGCGGAAGTATCGGAACGTATCCGGGTTGAGGATGCCGCCGTCGACCCGGAAGCCGATCTCGCCGAGCCGGGCGGGGTAGCGCACACGGCGCAGTTCCTTCGGCCATGAGGCCTGCATTGCCAGGAAGTCGTTCAACATCGGCGCCAGCGCCGCGCGACGCTCCGTCAGCACCGTCTCGTGATCGGGCGGCGGCGGCTCATCGCTGCGGTGACCAAACGACGGCTCCATGGTCACCAGCCGCTGGCCGGTAAAGGGGTTGGCATACCAGCGCAACCGATCGATCACTGCGCGATCACCTGCGCTCACGAGATCGAATATCTGAAAGAAATCATTGGCGGCACCGCTCTTGCGCCAGTTGCCTCCCGGCAGGAAGACATCGGCCGCGAGGCCCCGGTCCCGAACGAAGCGTTCACGGCCGGCGACGATACCCCGCAGCACATCGAGCAACGACAGCACGCGCGACCATTCGCCGTCGCTCAGACTTTCATTGTCTTTCGGCATCGCGAAGGAGATTTCGGGAGACTGCCGTCGTAGGAAACCGAACATACCCGCTCCATCGGATCGCTCCCCGCACCGCCTCGGCATCGGTCCGAGGCGCCGACGCAACCGATCGCAGCCAGGGTTTGTGCGGCGACATCGGCATTTCGCGATTCAGAGTGCCGACGTCGCTTGTCCTACCTGTCAGCCGGGCCACCGGCAAGCGCCCCGGCCAGCCGCGCCGCCGACGTCGCGAGCGGCGAGCCCAGAAGCGACACCGAGCTCGCCGCGCCTGGAAAGCCGGAGAGGGGCCGATCAGGTATCGAGGAAGGAGCGCAGCTTCCGCGACCGGCTGGGGTGCTTCAGCTTGCGCAGCGCCTTGGCCTCGATCTGGCGGATACGCTCGCGGGTGACCGAGAACTGCTGGCCCACTTCCTCCAGCGTGTGATCGGTGTTCATGCCGATGCCGAAGCGCATGCGCAGCACGCGCTCCTCGCGGGGGGTGAGCGTCGCCAGCACGCGGGTGGTGGTCTCGCGCAGGTTCGACAGGATGGCGGCTTCCACCGGCAGCACCGCGTTGGTGTCCGGGATGAAATCGCCGAGATGACTGTCTTCCTCGTCGCCGATCGGGGTCTCGAGGCTGATCGGCTCCTTGGCGATCTTCATCACCTTGCGCACCTTCTCGAGCGGCATGCCGAGCTTCTCCGCCAACTCTTCGGGGGTAGGCTCGCGGCCAATCTCGTGCAGCATCTGACGGCTGGTGCGCACCAGCTTGTTGATCGTCTCGATCATGTGCACCGGGATGCGGATGGTGCGCGCCTGATCGGCGATCGAACGGGTGATCGCCTGCCGGATCCACCATGTGGCGTAAGTGGAGAACTTGTAGCCGCGACGGTACTCGAACTTGTCGACCGCCTTCATCAACCCGATGTTGCCTTCCTGGATGAGATCCAGGAACTGCAGGCCACGGTTGGTGTATTTCTTGGCGATCGAGATGACGAGGCGCAGGTTCGCCTCCACCATCTCCTTCTTCGCCCGGGCGGCTTCCTTCTCGCCCTCGCGGGTCGTCTGGGTGATCCGCTTGAATTCGGAAATCGGCAGCTGAGCCTCGCCCGAGATCGTCTTGATCTCGGCGCGGATCGTCTTGATCGCCTCGGCTTCCTTGGTGGCGAAATTCGCCCAGCCGGTGGTCTTCAACTTGACCACACGAGCAGCCCACTTCGGGTCGAGCTCGTGGCCGATATAGTTCTTCAGGAAGTCGTCGCGCTTGATGCGATAGCGCTCGGCGAGACGGAGCAGCTTGCCCTCTGTCGCCACCAGGCGACGGCTGATGTCGTAGAGCTGCTCCATCAGCTCCTCGATGCGGCCGTTGTTCAGGTGAACGCCGCGCATCAGCTCGATCATTTCCTGGCGCGTCTTCTCGTAGCGCTTCTCGTCCTTCGGCTCGACGGGGACGTGCTTCAGCGCCGATTCGAGCCGCGCCTCCTGCAGCTTGTGCAGCCGCTTGAAGGTCTTGTTGATCGAATCGAAAGTCTCCAGCACCAGCGGCTTCAGCTGCTGCTCCATGGCGGAGAGCGAGAGGTTCGCCTCTTCCTCTTCCTCGCCGTCGGGGGCTTCCGGCGCCTCGCCGAGGGTTTCCGACCCTTCGGTCCCCGTCGCTTCGGCCTGCTCTGCAGCATCGGCACCGGGACCGCCACCATAAGTGGCGTCGAGATCGACGATTTCGCGCAGAAGAATCTTGTCCGTCATCAGCGCGTCGCGCCACTGAAGGATGGCGCGGATCGTCACCGGGCTCTCGCAGATGGCCCCGATCATCTTTTCGCGGCCGGCCTCGATACGCTTGGCGATCGCAATCTCGCCCTCGCGTGACAGAAGCTCGACCGAGCCCATCTCGCGCAAATACATGCGGACCGGATCGTCGGTCCGCTCGAACTCCGGCGCGTCAGGCTTTCCGGCCTCGACTTCGGCAACCTCCTTGCCGCCTTCGGGCTGGGTCTCTTCGGCGTCGTCGCCATCGACGACATTGATGCCCATCTCGGACAGCATGGTCATGGTGTCCTCGATCTGCTCCGAGGACATCTGATCTTGAGGCAGTGTGGCGTTGAGCTCGTCGACGGTTACATAGCCGCGCTCCTTCGCCTTGGTCAGAAGCTTCTTTACCGCCTGATTGGCGGAATCTAGGAGCGGACTGTCATTCTGGGTTTCTTCCCGGACATCCTGGGTGTCGGTCGCTTCTGCGATCTTGGTTGCCATGCCTGCATCAACTCCAGCTCGAAAACGGTCAACCGGCCTCAAAACGCCGGGGCGCGGCCGCCGCCGGCGGGCCACGCCCTCTGAATCACTGCTCGCCCGTACTCACGTCGGTCGGCGGCACCGGCGGCTCAGCTGCCGTCTGATGCTGCTGGCGCTTCACCGAAAGAAGACCGAAGAGCTTGTCCTCGCTCATATCCTCCGCCAGCGCCGCCTCCTCCTGCCTCAATTCGGCAGCCAAAAGAGTGTCCCGTCGGAGCATTTCCGACGTCTCCACGAAAGCGCGCCATACTTCGTCCAGATCAACATCCGGCCGGAAGACCTTCTGGTACCGGGCGGCCGACGCGCGGAAGATCCCATCCAGGACACCGCCGAGGTTGCTGTCCGTGAGGTGGCGCCGCAGAGACGCAGAGTCAAGCCCAGGGAATCGAGCGGACGCTTCTAGGACCGCGTGGCGCAGCCTGTCAAGCTCGGGGCGTCCGAACTGCAGTTCCGAAAGCGCCTCATCTACGTGACCAAGGAGGTCGGGCCGGGTCACGACAAGGGCCAGAATCAGCTGTTCGCGGCGCAATCTTGGGCTTTCCAGGCCCGGAATGCGACGCAAGACCTCGGGCGCGGGCTGGAACCTCCCCGGCCGGCCGGACGGCCCAGGCTTCCAGGGGCGCCGGCTGCGGCCGGCTGGAAACATTTCGTCGAGCTTTCCCGCCATCCACTTCTGGTAGTAGCCCTTGACCGTCGGATCGGCGATCTTTTCCGGCATGGCCCGCACGCTGGCAGCGAAGGCCGCCTGGCGTTCCGGCGTATCCGCCGGGTGGCTGGACCTGATTGACCGCCAAAGAAGTTCAGCCAATGGCACCGCGCCCGCCAAAGCCTCGTCGAAGGCATAGCGGCCGCGTGTCTTGATGATGCTGTCCGGATCTTCACCGTCGGGAAGCAGCACGAAGCGCAAGGAGTGCCCCGGCTCGAGCAACGGAAGCGCGCGTTCAGCTGCCCGCTGGGCGGCCCGAACACCCGCCTTGTCACCATCGAAGCAGAGGTGCGGCTCGGGGATCAGGCGCCACAAGAGCTGAAGCTGTTCCTCGGTCAGCGCCGTACCGAGCGGCGCCACGACATGTTCGATTCCCGCCTGCGCCAGCGCGATTACGTCCATGTAGCCCTCCACAACGAGGACGGCATTGGCGTTTCGCGAGGCTTCGCGCGCCATGGCGAGGTTGTAGAGCGTGCGCCCTTTGCGGAAGAGCGGGGTTTCCGGGCTGTTCAGATATTTCGGCTGGGTATCACCCATGGCCCGGGCCCCAAAGGCGATGACCCGGCCACGCGCATCGGCGATCGGGAATATGATCCGGTCGCGAAACCAGTCATAGGAGGTGCCGCCCTCGTCGCCCGGGCGCAGCAGCCCGACTTCGACCAGCAGATCCTCCGTGACGCCCTTCCTGGTCAATGCCTCCTTCAGGCCATGGCGCTGCGCCGGCGCATAGCCCAGGCGGAAACGGGCGATGGTTTCAGGCGTCAGCCCCCGCTCGGCCAGATAGCGCCGAGCCTGGCTGCCGGCAGATCCGGCGAGTTGTGCCTCGAACCAGTGGGTGGCCTCTTCCAGCGGGTCCCGAAGCTTCGCCTCGCGTTCAAAGCGATCGCGTTCCGCGGGGTCCGGCGCCGGTACGGGAAGGCCCGCCTCGGCGGCCAGCCGCTCCACGGCTTCGACGAACGTGGACCCTTCGGTGCGCCGGACGAACTCGATCGCGTCACCGTGCGCCCCGCAGCCGAAGCAATGATAAAACCCCTTCTCTTCCACGACATTGAACGAGGGTGACTTCTCGTTGTGAAACGGGCAGAGACCCACATGCGATCGTCCCCGCCGTTCCAGCTTCACCCGCCGTCCGATCAGGGCCGCAAGGGAGACCCGATCGCGCAATTCCTCCAGGAAGCGGGGCGGAAAGGCCACGGGATCAGCCGAGCAGGCCCTTCACGGCCGCTGACGCCTTACCGAAATCCATCTGCCCGGCGTACTTCGCCTTCAGATGTGCAATCACCCTTCCCATGTCGCGGATGCTCGCCGCGCCAAGTTCGGCGACAGCCTCCTTCGCCGCCGCCGTGATGGCGGCATCGTCCATCTGCACTGGGAGGAAGCTCTCGATGATGCCGATCTCTTCGCGCTCCTGCTCGGCCAGATCGATTCGGCCGCCCTGCTCATAGAGATGGATCGATTCCCGGCGTTGGCGAACCATCGCCTGCAGCATGCTCATGATTTCAGCGTCGGCGATGCCGTCGTGCGCATCCGGCTTGCGGGCGGCGATGTCGCGATCCTTCAAGGCCGCCAGGATCAACCGCAAGGTGCCGACCCGGCGCTGGTCCTTCGCGCGCATCGCATCTTTCAGCGCGTCGCTGAGCTTCGCCCGCAGCATGTGTCACGTCCAAGGAAATAGACAGCTGACCAGTCTAGTCCAACCAGATGGCGTTTGCATCCGGCGAGGGACGCCGGAGAATGGCGCTGCGGCCGTGCGAAGGTGGTGCAATAGCTCCGAGGATTGAAGCAAGGTGACCAGGCGACCAGACGGGGAACTCCGCCCGTGAGCACCCCGAACGCCACAGCACCACGCCCCGACGACCGGATTCTGCAAGCAATCGGATTCCTGCTGCTGGCGGTCTCCTGCTTTTCCGTCCTGAATGCCATCGCCAAGGTCTTGATGGCGGACTATGCCGCAAGCCAGGTCGTCTGGGCCCGCTATGTCGTCTCCTTCATCTTCATGCTGATCGTCTTCCTGCCGCGGAGCGGCCTTCGGCTGTTCCGGGCCGAACGGCTGGGCAGCCAGATCGTGCGCGGCTTGCTGCTCTTCATGTCGTCTTTCCTGTACTTCCGGGGGTTGGCACAACTACCGCTTCCCACCGCGGCGTCGATCTCGCTTACCAGCCCATTAATCGTCGCTGCGTTTTCACTCCCGTTCCTGGGCGAGGCGGTGGGCGTGAAGCGCTGGATAGCGGTCGCGGTCGGTTTTGCCGGTGCCCTGGTGGTGATCCGGCCCGGGATGGAAGGCTTCGACTGGCACGTCCTCTACATTGTGGGCAGCACCACCTGCAGCGCCTTTTACCAGCTCTTCACCCGCAAATTCGGTGGCCGGGAACGCCCCGACGCGTCGGCCACCATCGCAACGATCGTAGGTACCGCGGCAGCGACACCCTTCCTGCCTTTCGAGTTTCGCATACCGACAGCGGGTTTCGACGTCGCGCTCTTCGTGGCGACCGGGATCCTGGCAGGGATCGGTCACTACTGTCTGACCATCGCCTTCACCCGGGCACCCGCCGCGGTTGTCGCGCCCTTCAACTATAGCCAGCTTCTGGGCGCCGCCCTCCTCAGCTACCTGATCTTCGGCGTCCTGCCGGACCTCTGGACCTGGATCGGAGCCGGCATCATCATGGCATCGGGCCTCTACATCGCGCAGAATGAGCGCCGCCAACGGCTCAGGGCCACCGGTTAGCGACCTTTCCTCCCCTGCATGGCCTCCCAGACACGCTCTGGAGTAGCCGGCATATCGATATGGCGAACGCCGTAGGGCCGCAGCGCATCGACCAGCGCGTTCATGACCGACGGTAGCGCGCCGGCGCAGCCGGCCTCACCGCAGCCCTTCACGCCGAGCGGATTGGTTGTCGCCGGGACCGGATGGAAGCTCGAGGTGAAGCCCGGCGGAACGTCCGAGGCGCGAGGCAGCGCATAGTCGACGAAGGAGCCCGTCAGCGGCTGGCCCGTCTCCGCGTCGTAGACCACGCGCTCGAGCAGAGCCTGGCCGATGCCCTGGGCGATCCCGCCATGCGCCTGCCCCTCGACCAGCAGCGGGTTGATGACGACGCCGAAGTCGTTGACCATCGTGTACTTCACCACTTCGACGACGCCGGTATCGGGATCGACCTCAACTTCGGCGACATGGCAGCCGTTTGGATAGGCCGATGGCGATGCCTCATGGATGTGCTTCACGTCCAGGGAAGCTCGGCTTCCATCCGGCATTCTCAGGCCGCCGCGCACCTTCTCGGCCAGTTCCATGATGCCGATACCCCGGTCCGTCCCGGCGATGGAAAACCGCCCCCCGGAAAACTCGATATCCGAGGCGGATGCCTCGAGCACATTGCCCGCGATTGTCTTGCCCTGCTCCACGACCTTGGCGGCGGCTTCCACGATAGCCGCCCCGCTCGCCATCATCGACTTCGAGCCACCGGTGCCGCCACCGGCGATCAACTCGTCGCTGTCGCCCTGCACCAGGCGAACTTTCTCGAAGGGAATGCCCAGCGTCTGGTGCAGCACCTGCGCGAAGGGCGACCAATGGCCCTGGCCATAGTCGAGCGTGCCGGTGACGATGCTGACGCTGCCGTCCGCCTCGAAGTGGATGCCTCCCATCTCGCGCATGGGAGGGGCTGTCACTTCCAGATAGTGCCCGATGCCGCGGCCGCGCAGCCTGCCCCGGGCAGAGCTCTGCGCCGCCCTCGCCGGAAAACCCTCCCAGTCGGCAGCCCGCAGCGCCTGATCCAGGATCGCGGTGAACTCGCCGCTGTCGTATTTCGTCCCCGCCGGAGTCGCGTAGGGGATGGCGCCGGTCGGAATGTGGTTTCGCCGGCGCAGATCGATCGGGTCCATCTTCATCTCCGCGGCGGCGGTTTCCAGCAGCCGCTCGATGAAATAGTTCGCTTCCGGCCGTCCTGCCCCTCGATAGGGCCCCAAGGGAGACGTGTTGGTGTAGGCAACCTTGATCGACGCTTCGATCAGGGGAGTCTTGTAAACACCGATGATGTTGGTCATCAGGCCGCGCGTGCCGCTGAGGGGCGCCACCGAGGTGAGATAGGCGCCCGGCGTAGCGAAGCCTGTCAGGCGCATCGCCAGGATATTGCCGTCCTTGTCGAAGGCGGCTTCCACCGTATTCCGCGTGCCTCGGCCGTGATGATCGGAAAGGAAGCTTTCCGATCGCTCGTCGGTCCATTTCACCGGCCGGCCCAAGCTCCTGGCGGCATGGAAAAGGCCGACGTATTCCGGATAGGGAAAGCCCTTCATCCCGAAGGAACCGCCGACGTTGGCTGTCAGTATGCGGACCTTCTCCGAAGGCACTTTGAGCACGTTCTTCGCGATCTGTTCGCGCATGCCGAAGACGCCCTGGGTGCCAAGCTGGAGCGTCCACTTCTCCGTGCCGGGCTCGTAGCTGGCGATGGCCGAGCGCGGCTCGAGGGCGCAGACGACGACGCGGTTGTTGTCCAGCGACAGCCGCGTCACATGCGCCGCGGCGGCGAAGGCGGCCGCCACCTTTTCAGAATCGCCGAAATGGTAGTCCAGGACCAGATTCCCCGGCGCTTCGTCATAGATCTGCGCCGCGCCGGGCTCGAGCGCAGCCTCCGCTTCCACCAGTGCCGGTAAAGGATCGATATCGACGACCACCGCCTCGGCGCCGTCCTTCGCCTGGCCGGCCGTCTCGGCCACCACCACGGCGACCGGATCACCCACATAGCGCACCTTGTCGGCTGGCAGACCCGGCCGGCCAAGGCGATTCATCGGGGTACCGTCGCGATGGTTCAACGGAATGGCCGAGATCATCCGGCCATAGGCATCGAGGTCCCGGGCCGTGTAGACGGCCAGGACTCCCGGCAGGGCGAGGGCGGCGCCGGCTTCGATTCCGCGAATGACGCCATGCGCATGGCGGCTGCGCACCATCACGGCGTATGCCTGCCCGGGCAAGTTGATGTCGTCGGTGTAGCGCCCCTTGCCCTGAACCAGGACCGGGTCTTCCTGCCGCCGGACGGGCTGGCCGATACCGAATTTCAAATCACTCGGAACTTCCGGGTTCATCGGACATCTTCCCTACTGAATCGCCCGCATCCTATCAGACCCCGGCCGGCGTCCATGCTTGTCGTGCGCGCACCCGGTCGATAGGGTCCCGCATCCTTTCCAGCAAGTGTCATGAGGATGGAACAATGACGGCTAAGGTCAGGCCGCGGCGCAGCGTGCTCTATATGCCGGGCGCCAACGCGCGCGCGATGGAGAAGGCAAAGACCCTTCCTGCCGATGGCGTGATCCTCGATCTGGAAGACGCGGTTGCGCCGGATGCGAAGGCGATGGCTCGTGCGCAGGTGATCGCGGCGGTCAAGGGCGGCGGCTATGGCCACCGGGAGATCATCGTTCGAGCCAACGGCCTCGACACGCCCTGGGGTGCGGATGACATTGCCGCGGCGGCATCCGTCGCGCCGGACGCGATCCTGATCCCGAAAGTCGAAAGCGCCACTCAGGTGCACCGGGCGCTCGAACTCATGGACAAGGCGGGTGCCCCCGCCTCGACGACCTTGTGGTGCATGATGGAAACGCCGCGCGGCATCCTGCGCGCCGAGGAAGTGGCCGCGGCGTCTCAAAGGGTGGGCTGCCTCGTCATGGGCACTTCCGACCTGACGAAGGATCTGCGCGCACGGCACACGGCAGACCGCCAGCCGATGCTGCCGGCGCTGCAGCACTGCCTTCTGGTAGCGCGTGCCTATGGTGTCGCGATCCTGGACGGGGTGCATCTCGATCTCGACGACGAGGCTGGCTTCGTCAGGCATTGCGAGCAAGGGCTGGAACTGGGCTTCGACGGCAAGACGCTGATTCACCCCAAACAGCTTGAACCCTGCAATACCGTCTTCGCGCCGAGCGAGGCCGAAGTGGCACAGGCACGCAAGATCGTCGTCGCCTTCAGGGCGGCGGAAGCCGAGGGTAAGGGCGTAGTCCTGGTCGACGGAAAGCTGATCGAGAATCTGCACGTGGTGATGGCGCAGCATACGGTCGCCTTGGCCGAAGCAATCGCGTCTGCGCAGAAGCAGTGAGCATGAGCGGCATGAGCAAGGCGGCCAGCGGCAACTACTTCGAGGATTTCCGCATCGGGCAAGAGATCCGGCACGCCACGCCACGCACCATCGCGGAGGGCGATGTGGCGCTCTACACGGGCCTCTACGGAGGCCGCTTTGCCCTCCAGTCTGCTGACAGCTTCGCGCAGGCCGTCGGCCTCGACCAGGCACCAGTCGACGAACTGCTGGTTTTCCACATTGTCTTCGGCAAATCGGTGCCGGATGTCTCGCTGAACGCCGTCGCCAATCTCGGCTATGCCGAAGGCCGATTCCTCGGCCTCGTATTTCCCGGAGACAGCCTTAGTGCCACCTCGACGGTCATCGGCCTGAAGGAAAACTCCAACAGGCAGACCGGCATCGTCTATGTGCGCACCCGTGGCGTGAACCAGTTGGACGAACCGGTGCTCGAGTACGTACGTTGGGTGATGGTCCGCAAGCGCGATGCTGCGGCCCCCGTGCCCGGCGACGAGGTACCCGTCCTGGCGGCCCGCGTGGCGCCCGAGCAGTTGCGGGTGCCGGAAGAACTTGACCTCGCCGCGCAGGATGACGTGTTGGCAGGCTCCCCCTGGCGATTCGAGGACTATGCCGTCGGCGAACGGATCGACCATGTCGACGGCATGACGGTCGAGGAAGCCGAGCACATGCTCGCCACCCGCCTCTATCAGAACACCGCCAAGGTACACTTCAACCAGTTCGTCGAAGGAAAAGGCCGCTTCGGGCGCCGTCTGGTGTATGGCGGGCATGTCATCAGCCTCGCCCGCGGCCTCTCCTTCAACGGGCTTGCCTCCGCCCACAAGATGATGGCCATCAACGGCGGCCGTCACGTCAATCCGGTGTTTGCCGGCACCACCATCCACGCGTGGTCGGAGGTGCTGGAGACGGCCATCCTCTCCGACAGGCACGGTGCTCTCCGGCTCCGTACCATCGCCACGAAGGATGAGCCCTGCGCCCACTTCCCCGGACCCGATGCGGGCGGAAAGTATCCGGAGGAGGTTGTGCTCGACTTCGACTACTGGGTGCTGATGCCCCGTCGGGTTTGAGCATCCTGCGTTGCCTTGCCCCACGGGCCAGCCCAATGCCGCAGCCCTTGGCATCACGCGGCAAATAGGTCAGCCTGTCTGCGGTAATAGCAAGGAAACGCCCGATCCATGACCGGCCTGCTCGACGGCATACGAGTGCTCGACTTCACGCAGATGGTCGCCGGTCCCGTCTGCACCCGCATGATGGCGGAACTCGGCGCCGAGGTGATCAAGGTGGAGCTGGCGCCGAACGGCGACCATTCCCGCACGCTGCCTGCCTTCCGGAATGGACGCAGCGCCTATTTCTGCCAGCACAACCGGGGCAAACAGAGCCTGGGCCTGGATATCAGGAAGCCCGAGGCGGCGGGGTTGATCCGGGCGCTGATCGAGAGCAGCGATGTGATGGTCGAGAACTTCTCTCCCGGCGCCATTGCTCGCATGGGATTCGGCTGGGACGTCGTGAAGGCGATCAATCCGAGGCTGATCATGTGTTCGATCTCGGCCTTCGGCCAGGCCGGGCCACTGCGCGACCTGCCGGGCTTCGACTACGTGGCCCAGGCCGTCTCCGGGGTTACCAGCATGGTTGGTGACCCGGAGAAGCCGCCGGCCCTGATCGGCCTCGCACCCGGCGACGTCGGCACCGGCATAACCGCGCTCTCCGCGATCAACGCGGCACTTTTCCGGCGCGAACGCGACGGCAAGGGCCGCTTCATCGACATCTCCCTCCTCGACTTCTATTTCCACTGCCACGAAATCAACGTGCAGATGGCGAGCCTCGGTGCCTGGTCACCGACGCGCACCGGCAGCCAGCACGGTGCCGTGGCACCTCTCGGCATCTTCGCTACCAGGACCGGACCGATCTTCCTCGTTGTGCTGGCGCCGATGTGGCTGCGCCTGCTGGAAGCGATGCGGCGTCCTGATCTCGCCACCGACCCGCGGTTTGTAACCTCGGCCGACAGAGTGACGCATAGGGAAATACTGGCCGGCATCGTGCAGGCCTGGCTCGATACGTTCGAGAGCCGCGAAGCCGCACTGGCCGCGCTGGAAGCGGCCCGGGTGCCGGTGGCCCCCGTGCTCTCCGTGGAAGAGGCCATGGCGCATCCCCATCTCATCGAGCGGCGCACGGTGCTGGACGTGGAAGACCCCGTGATCGGTCGCTTCCAGGTTCCGGCAAGTCCGTTGCGCTTCCCGGAGGATGTTCAGGAGGAAATCGGCCGCGCGCCCTTCCTGGGCGAGCACAATGCCTCGATCCTAGCCCGTCATGCCGGTATTGGTGAACGCCGCCTAGCCGAGTTGGAGAATCTCGGCGTCATCCTGGCCGAGAAGCGACCCGGCTAGATTCCCCGGCCGATGCCGCGCCGCGCTTCGGCCGGGTTGTGGCCGTGCGCCCCAAGGTCGCCCGACGCTGATGACGGCGGGCCCGCTTGCTTCTAGGCTCGCGCCAGGGAAGCAGAGGAGAGCGTTGAGACGATGGGCGATGTTGCGTTCGGCTTTCAGGCCGCCCCCGCCAGCGACGTGCGCAAGTCCGACCAGGCGCTGTATCGGGAGGTCATGCAGGATTGCGCACTCGGAAAGAAGCTGGGCTTCGACGCCGCATGGCTGCTCGAGCACCATTTCAGCGACTACTACCCCACGCCCAGCCCGCTCCTGTTCATGGCGCATATCGCCGCCGCGTTCCCGGACCTCTCTCTCGGCACCTCGGTGCTGGTTCTGCCCTGGTATCACCCGCTTCGCCTGGCCGAAGAGATCGCCATGCTGAACTCGATGACCCGCGGCACGCTGCACCTGGGTATCGGACGCGGCACCGCCAAGATGGAATACGATGCTTACAACGTCGACATGAACGAGGCCCGCGCCCGCTTCGCCGAATGCTACGGCATCGTCGAGAAAGGACTGACGGGGCAAGCCTTCACACATGACGGCCGCTTCTGGAAGATCGATCAGCCGATCCGCATCCGCCCCGAACCCGTCGACAAGCCAGTTCGCTTCTATGGCGCAATCGGTAGCCCGGCCAGCGCGGAAGTGATGGGGGACCTGGGCGTGCCGCCGATCTGCCTGGCGACCTTCCCCGATGGCCTGCTCGCCAAGATTCTCGAACGCTGGCGGGCCAGGGCGGGCGCGCGGGCAGAAGGCGCGATCCTGCCCATCTCGGTCAAGCTCTTCATCGCCGATACCGACGAGGAGGCACGGGCTCTCGGACGGAAGCACTATCCGCCCTATTTCGAACTGCAATGCACGCACTACGAGGCGGATGCCAATCCCTGGGCCGGGATCCCCGAATATGCCGACTTCACCCGCATGTTCGCCAACCTGAAGAAGATGACTGATCCCGCCGAACTTGGCCCCTTCATGGATTCGAACCTTGTCGGCAGTGTCGAAACCATCTGCCGGCGCATCGATGCGCTGGTGGCGCTCGGCTTCAACTACTTCATGGTCTCCTGCGCCACGCCGGGGACGCCACTGGAACTGCGCCAGCAGATGATGACCCGCTTCGCTCGCGAAGTCTGTCCGCGCTACTCCACCGCCATGCGGAAGGCCGCCGCGGCCTGATCAGATCGGCTCCACCTCGTCGAGCGTGTGGATCACCAGTGTCTCGCTGCGACCGCGGATCGGCACCTCGCCGATCGGCCGGCAGCGGTATCCGTCTCCGGCCAATCGGCGCGTTGCCTCGGTGATCAATACCCTGGTGCCGTGCAGCTTGTTCATCTCCTGCAGACGTGACGCCGTGTTCACCGCATCGCCCAGGAGCGTGTAGCTGAGGCGGGCGCCCGCGCCGATCGTGCCGCCGATCACCGTTCCGCTGTTGATGCCGATCCGAGTGGCGAGAGCGACGTCACCGGCGAAGCGGCGGCCGGCCAGCGCCTGCTGGATCTCGACCGCGGCCGCCACCGCGCAGGCTGCGTGATCCGCATTTTCCAGGGGCATGTTGAAGCTGGCGAAGAGACCATCACCGATGAATCCGTTGACCACGCCGCCGTGCCGCTCGATCGGAGCAACCACCACCTCCAGGTATTCGTTGAGCACCGCGATCAGCACATCCGGCGGCAGCCGCTCGGACAGGGTCGTGAACCCTTCGATATCGGTGAACATCACGCTCGCCTCGCGCGTCTCGCCGATCAATCGTCCGTCGACCGACTGGGCCAGCAGGGCCGACGCGACACTCTCGCTCACGTACTTGCCGAAGGTCTCGCGGATATGCTGGCGCTCACGCAGCCCTTCGACCATGGCATTGAAGCGCGAGGTGAGTTCACCGATCTCTTCGTTCGATGTCACCGGCAGACGCACCGACAGATCGCCCCCGGCCACCAGCCTCATTCCGGCTTCCAGACGGGCGATCGGCCGGGTCAGTGATCGCGACACCCAGAACAGCGTCACCGGCAGCACCAGGGCGGATGCCGTGAGGTCGATCGCCACTTCCTGCGCCAACCGCTCGCCCTCGTAGGAGAAGATCTCGCCGGCGACCAGCAGCAGCGGCGCTACCGCGGTGAAGACCAGCGCAACTGCGATCTTCAGACCGAAGCGCCCGAAGAACAGTCCGAGGTTCACCCCGTGGCGGAGGAACAGGAGATGGCAAAGCCGCTCCAGATAGCCGCTGATCAGGAAGTAGACGAAAACGAAGATGAACAGGGTCTGAACCAGGACGGTCAGGATCGCATCGGTCCAGGTCGGCCGCGGGGCTCCGGAAAGCGAGAAATCGAAGGAGAGAGGCACGATGATGCGGAACACGAGGATCGGCAAATAGAGCCATACCGCGACGGTGGCCGAGCGGATCGGCAACTGCGTCAAGGTTCGTTCGATCCCGGCGAAATCGGTACCGGTCGCGAGGAAGCGGCGCACCGGCGCGAAGAGGTGACGCGCGAATCCCTGCATCAGGAATCCCAGCACGAATGCCGCGAGCGCCAGATTGAAGAAAAACAGACTGGGCAGGCCGAATATGCCTGTGTAGATCGCGCTCACTAGGACATCGATCCCGAGCGGCATCGCCATTGCCGCGTAGTAGCGCCTCTCGATCCTCTTCGGATCGCTGCTCGGTTGCGCCTCGCTACTGTCGCTCATTCGGGATAAGTGATCCTCCAGTCCTGGCCAGTCGTGCGGCGGCAGCCTACCCGACGCATCGGTCCAGGGTCGCACAAACGTGTCGGTCGACCGCTGGGGCATCACATGCGCAATCGGGCATAATCCCTGCTCGCATGATCCGGCAGATCCTTCTCGTATTCCTGATCCTTCTTTCCCCTCGGCCGGCCCTGTCCGCGGATACCGGGGGACTGGCTCCCGCAGTGGAAAAGGCTCGCGCCCTGCCGAGGCTTAACGCCCTCATCGTCGCGCGCGAGGGACGGATTCTCGTCGAACGCGCCTTCCGCGGTCCGGGCCTGGACCAGCCGGTGAACGTCAAATCGGTGTCGAAGGCACTGATCTCCGCCTTGGTCGGCCGCGCCATAGCCGAAGGCGTGATCGCGGGCGTCGACACCCCGATCCGGCCCCTGCTGGCGGGGAGTATCCCGGCCGGCGCCGATCCCCGGCTGGACCGGATTACGGTCGGCCATCTCCTCTCGATGCAAGCCGGGCTCGAGCGTACGTCCGGTCCGAACTACGGCCGGTGGGTTTCGAGCGGGAACTGGGTCGCCTACGCCCTGTCGCGCCCCTTCGTGGAGGAGCCGGGCGGCCCCATGCTCTATTCCACCGGCAGCACTCATCTCCTTTCCGCCATCCTGAGCCGCGCATCCGCTCGCAGCACATTGGACCTCGCGCGGGAATGGCTGGGCGAACCACTCGACATCAACATTCCGGCCTGGGAGCGCGACCCCCAGGGCATCTTCATGGGCGGCAACAACATGGCCCTGTCGCCGCGCGCATTGCTGCGCTTCGGCGAAATGTATCGCGAGAAGGGGCGGGTAGACGGCCGAGAGGTGCTGCCCGAAGCCTGGATACGCGCCTCCTGGACGCCGCGCACGACGTCGCGGTTCACGGGCCATGGCTACGGATATGGCTGGTTCATTACCGATATGGCGGAGACACGTGTGTACTACGCCTGGGGCCATGGCGGGCAGATGCTGTATGTCGTGCCAGCCCATGACCTCACCGTGGTGATGACGTCGACCCCCGGGCCCGCTGCCGGCTATGACGGGTACGTGCGCGACCTGCATCGGCTGCTGGAGGACGATATCATCGCCGCCCTCGACTGACGGCATCAAGCCGCCCCGGGAACGAAAGCGCCATGTCCCTGCCCGCTCCGCATCCCTCGATCCCCAATCTCGACATCGATCCCTTCTCGAACGCTTTCCTCTCCGACCCGTATCCCTATCACGCAACGCTGCGCGATGCCGGTCCCGTGGTCTGGCTGCCGCGCTACGGCATCTACGCTGTCGCCCGCTATGAGGAGGTCCGCGCGACGCTGACCGACCACCGGACCTTCATTTCCGGGGCGGGCGTCGGGCTGAAGGATCTGCGCAGGGAACCCGGACATGTGCTGGCGCGCGGCCTGACACTGCAGATCGACCCGCCGGAGCATACCCGCGGGCGGCTGGTGCTGGGCCGCGCCATGTCGCTGCCGGTGGCACGCCGCCTGCGCGAGGACTTCGCCGCAGAGGCACGCAGGCTGGCCGAGGAACTGCTCACTCGCCGACACATTGATGCTGTCGCCGATCTGGCCGAGGCCTATCCGCTCAAGGTGTTTCCCGACGCCGTCGGGATCGCCTCGGAGGGGCGCGAGCATCTGCTCGCCTGGAGCACGCTGGTCTTCAATGCCTTCGGGCCCGAGAACGACCTCCTGCGCCAGAGCCGCGAGGCGGGCCAGAAGGCGCTCGACTGGGTGATGGCGAATTGCCGGCGCGACGCCGTCCGGCCCGGCGGCCTCGCCGCCATGATCTATGCCGCCGTCGATCGCGGCGACCTGACGGAGGAGGAGGCGCCTTTCCTGGTCCGCCCCTTCCTGACCGCGGGAATCGATACGACCGTGAGCGGCCTCGGCAACCTCTTTCTGGGCTTCGCCCAGCACCCTGGGCAATGGGCGAGGCTGCGCGCCGACCCTTCGCTCGCGAAACCCGCCTTCGAGGAGGCGCTGCGCTGGGAGTCTCCCGTGCAAGCCTTCTTCCGCACCGCCGCGGTCGACACCGAGATCGCTGGCCACCCCGTCCCGGCCGATGCCAAGGTGCTGGTCTTCATGGCGGCGGCCAACCGCGATCCGCGGAAGTGGGGCGATCCCGACACTTTCGACATCACGCGGGACACGCGCGGCCACCTCGCCTTCGGCACCGGCATCCATCTCTGTGTCGGCCAGATGATCGCCCGGCTGGAAGCGGAAGTGGTCCTGGAGGCCCTCATCTCCCGCGTGGCGGAGATCAGGCTGGCGGGCGAGCCACGGCGGAAACTGAACAACACCATGCGCGCGCTGGAACACCTGCCCGTCGAATTGTTGAAGGCATAGAGGGTCTGCGCGTGGTCAAAGCCCTTCTGGTCGATGTCGACGGTGTGCTGGTGCGAGGGCGGCCCGCGGACGGAGCGCCCTGGGCAAGCAGCCTCGAGGCCGACCTCGGTCTCAGGCCCGCAGACCTGCACGACGCGTTCTTCGCCCGGCATTGGGAAGAGATCGTGCTGGGGCGCGCCGGCCTGGTCGATCGGCTGTCCGAAACCTTGCGGGAGATTGCCCCGCACCTGACTGCCGAACGGCTGATCGCCTATTGGTTCGACCGGGATTCCCGCCTCGATCTGATGCTGCTCGACGAGTTGGGGGCGCAGCGCGCCGCCGGTCGCGAGATCCATCTGGCCACCAACCAGGAGCACGAGCGGGCAGCCTATCTGATGCAGGCCCTTGGCCTAGCCTCTCATGTCGATGGAATGCACTATTCGGCCGCGCTCGGCTGCCGGAAGCCGGACCCGTCCTTCTTCCTCGCTGTTGCCGGTCGGCTCTGCCGTCCGCCGGGCGAGCTTCTCCTGATCGACGACACGCCCGAGAATCTGGAGGGCGCCCGGGCGGCCGGTTGCCAAGCGGCGCTGTGGACGGGCGAGACGTCGCTGGCGGCCCTGCTGCGGCCGCTTGGCAGCGGCGCAGGCCACCCCTAACCTCGCCCCGAATCGGGCCGTGCGAGAGCCCATGATCTCGAGGGAAGCGGCGATGCATGACCTGATCATCCGCAATGCCGACATGGCCGATGGGCTGGGCAACCCCCTGGTGCGCGCGGATGTCGCGGTGAAAAACGGCCGGATCGCCGCCATCGGCGCGATCACAGGCGCCGCCGCCGACGAGATCGACGCGGAGGGATTGGTGCTGGCCCCGGGCGTGATCGACGTCCACACGCATTACGACGCCCAACTCACCTGGGACCCGACGGCCTCGCCCTCGCCCGCGCTCGGCGTCACCACCGTCGTCATCGGCAATTGCGGCTTCGGTATCGCCCCCGCCAGCCCCGACGTGCGCGGCACCATCGCGCGCAATCTGTCGGTGGTGGAGGCGATGTCGATCGACTGCCTGGAAGCCGGCATCGACTGGAGTTTCGAGAGCTTCGCCGAGTATCTCGACCTGCTGCGGCGCAAGGGCGTCTATCCCAATGTCGCCGCCTATGCCTCGCATTCCGCCATCCGCTCCTGCGTGATGAAGGATGCCGGTTCCGAACGCGCCGCCACGCCGGTGGAACTCGCCGACATGGTCGCGCTGTTCCGGCAGTGCATGCAGGCCGGCGCCTTCGGCCTCGGCTCCTCCACCTTCGAGAACCACAACGGCTGGAACGGCATCCCGGTCCCCTCGCGCCTTGCCACCCCCGAGGAATTTCGCGCCTTCG
>JALHMN010000013.1 GCA_022844005.1 bacterium
TGCTGCATCTGGGCCACCGCCGGCGCGCTTTCCGCCATCGGCTGGGCGACAGCCGCCGCGGTCATCGCCGGCGCGGCATAGACCGGAGCCTGCGCGGGCGCCGCCAGCGGCCGCGCCTGCGGCGTGATCAGGCGCAGGTGTCCGGCGGGCGTGCGGCCGGCCTGGGTCTGGGCCGCCACTTCGATGCCGGTCGCCACCACGGCCACCCGCATGCGGCCGATCATGCCGTCGTCGAAGGTGGAGCCGACGATGATATTGGCTTCCGGGTCCACCTCGTTGCGGATGCGGTTGGCCGCCTCGTCCAGTTCGAAGAGCGTGAGGTCGGAGCCGCCGGTGATGTTGATGAGGACGCCCTTGGCGCCCTTCAGCGACACTTCGTCCAGCAGCGGGTTGGCGATGGCGGCTTCCGCCGCCTCGATGGCGCGGTTCGGGCCCTCGGCCTCGCCGGTGCCCATCATCGCCTTGCCCATCTCGCTCATCACCGTCTTCACGTCGGCGAAGTCGAGGTTGATCAGGCCCGGCATCATCATCAGGTCGGTGATGCCGCGCACGGCCGAGTTCAGCACCGCGTCGGCCATCTTGAAGGCCTCGGCGAATGTGGTGCGTTCGGTTGCGATGCGGAACAGGTTCTGGTTCGGGATGATGACCAGCGTGTCGACATACTGCTGCAGGTCCTCGATCCCTGAATCCGCCGAGCGCATGCGCTTCGCCCCTTCGAAGTGGAAGGGCTTGGTCACCACGCCGACGGTGAGGATGCCGAGGTCGCGCGCCGTCTTGGCGATCACCGGCGCCGCGCCGGTGCCCGTGCCGCCGCCCATGCCGGCGGTGATGAAGGCCATGTGGCAGCCTTGCAGGTGTTCGACGATCTGGTCGAAGGCCTCTTCGGCGGCGAGCCGGCCGACATCGGGCCGGGCACCTGCGCCGAGGCCCTGCGTGACCGTCGCGCCCAGCTGGATGCGCCGTTCGGTGAGGGCATTGGCCAGCGCCTGTGCATCGGTGTTGGCCACGATGAACTCCACGCCTTCCAGCGTGGCGTTGATCATGTTGTTCACCGCGTTGCCGCCGGCGCCACCGACACCGATCACCGCGATCCTCGGCTTCAACTCCCGCGCCACCGGAATGCTCAGGTTGATGCCCATGGATTGATCCTCCAATTGGCCCGACTGGCCGAAATCCAACTCCCCGACGGCTTTCGCCTCCCGCGGGGATTTGCGGGTCTTGCTGCGCCGGCCACCGCCGGCGCGGGTTACAGGTTCGCCTTCAACCACCGTCCGAACCGCTTCAGGCCGAAGCCCGGACGATCGGCTGTCGCTTCCACCTCTCGGGGTCCCATCTCTCTCATCAGCTTCGCGTAGGCCAGGAGACCGGCGCAGGTGGTGAAAGCCGGGCCGCCCGTCGCTTCCGCCAAACCCGCAGTACGAATGGGTCGGGCGATTCGGACCTGTCGGTCAAGCACGCGTTGCGCCAATTCGCGCACGCCTTGCATTTGTGATGCCCCGCCGCACAGCACGACGCGCCGTCCGGCCAGCCGGTCGAAGGGGCTCTGGCGCAGCTTGTCGCGCACCAGTTCGAGGGTTTCCTCCACCCGCGGGCGGATGATGCCGATCAGGAGGGAGCGCGCGAGGTGATGCGGACCGTCGTTCTCCTGGTCGCCCACCTGGGGCACGTCGATCATCTCGCTCTCGTCGGTCGAAGACGGCATGGCGCTGCCGTAGAGCGTCTTCAGCCGCTCCGCATTGCCGATCGAGGTGCCGAGGCCGCGGGCCACGTCGCGGGTGATGTGCAGGCCGCCGAGCGGCACGTGGTCGGTATGCACCAGGTTACCGTCGTAGAAGATGCCGATGGTGGTGGTGCCCCCGCCCATGTCGACGAGCGTGACGCCCAGGTCCTTCTCGTCCTCCACCAGCGAGGCGAGTCCGTCGGCATAGGGCGCGGCAACGACGCCGGCGACGCGGAGATGGCCCCGCTCGACACAGGTGACGAGGTTGCGCACGGCGCCGGCGCCCACGGTCACGATATGCATGTTGACGCCCAGGCGGTCGGCGAACAGCCCCCTCGGGTCGCGGATGTTGTTGGTGCCGTCGATGGTGTAGCCGACCGGAAGCGCATGCAGCACCCGCCGCTCGCCCGGCTCGTCGCGATGCCGCCCCTGCTCCAGCACCCGGCGCACATCCAGCTCGCCGATCTCGTGTCCGCCGATCGCCACCTCGACGCCGACGGTATGCGAGGCCGGCTGGCCGCCCGACATGGAGAGATAGACCTCCTCGACCTGGGTTTCGGCCATGCGCTCGGCCGCGTCGACGGCGGCACGGACCGACTGCTCCACGCCTTCCATGTCCACCACGCCGCCGGCACGCATGCCATGCGCCACCTGGTGGCCGATGCCGACCACGCGCATCACTTCGCCGTCCAGGCGGGCGATGAAACAGCACACCTTGGTCGTGCCGACATCCAGCCCCGCGATCAACCCGTGTCTGGTCCCCGCCATGCCCCGGTCCTTAAGCGTTCTTACCCGCCTTCTTGGGCGGGGTTGGTGGTTGCGGTACGGCCTCGCGCATCATCCGCACGACCAGCTTCTCGGGCAGCCGCATGTCGACGGCGACGATGGCCCGTCCCAGCAGTCCCTTCTCGCGTTCGAGCGCCGCCAGCTTGTGCCAGGCCTGGGCTGCATCCTCCTCGGGCAGCATGACGATGACGCCGTTCTCGAAAGCGATGTCCCAACGCCGGCCGCGCACCCGCACGATGTCCTTCACGCGCGCATAGAGTTCGGGCTCCGTGGCCAGCATGTCGAACAGGTCGCCCACGCGCGTCGCCGCACCGGGACCGACAATCCGCTTCAGCTCCTCGAAGCCGCCCGCCTCATAGCCGCTCAGCACCTTGCCGTCGCGATCGACGAGGACCGTTCGGCCCTCGATCTGCCAGCGGGCCACCGGCACGCGTTCGACGATCTCGATCAGGACGGTATCGGGCAGCTGGCGGTGCACCGCGGCGCTCTTGACCATGGGGATCCGCTCGATGCGCTGGCGCGCCGCCTCGGCATCGAAGAACAGGATCGGGTCGCCCCGGCTGAGGCCCACCGCCTGCCGCAGCGCCTCCCGCGCCGTGGCATTGCGGCCGGTCACGTTCACCGCCGCGATCCGGAAGCCGGCGCTGACGGAGGCGGCGGTCGCCGCCTGCTCGATCCGCTGTGCCGCGGCTCCCAGGATGCCGGACTGCCAGATCCAGGTTCCGCCACCGGCCCCGGCGGCGATGACGACGGCGGCGACGATCGCCGTCCGGCGCAGCCGCGACCCGGCCGCGGCAGCACCGCCCTTGCGCCGGCCGATGCGGATCAGCGGCTCGCGCTTGGCGGGCGGGTTCGGCGCCGGGCGGCTATCCCGGCTGGCGGTCAGCGGTCGCATCCCGCGTCCTCCACCATCCATTCGACCAGGGCGCCGTAGTCGATGCCCTGATGCGCTGCGATCTCCGGCACCAGCGACAGCGGCGTCATGCCGGGCTGGGTGTTCACCTCCAGCACATAGAAACGGCCACGGCCGCCGCGCGTGTCGTCGAAGCGCAGGTCGGTCCGGCTGACGCCCCGGCATCCGAGCGTGCGATGCGCCGCCAGCGCGAGGCGCAGCGCCTCCTCGTAATCGGCCGCATCGAGAGGCGCCGGCATGATGTGCTTGGCACAGCCCTCGGTGTACTTCGCCTCGTAGTCGTAGAAGCGGCCCTGCGGCCGGATCTCGACCGCGCCCAGCGCACGCTCGCCCATCACCGCCACATGGATCTCGCGTCCCGGCACGTAGCGCTCGACCAGGACCTCGCGGCCGCAATGGTCGAGATCGGCGGCGGGGTCGAAATTATCGCCTTCGAAAACCAGCTTCACCCCGACCGAAGACCCCTCGTTGATCGGCTTCACCACATAGGGCCGGGCCATCGGATCGCCTTCGGCCAGGCTGTCCTTCTCGATGACGCGGCCTTCCGCGACCGGCAGGCCGGCCTCGACGAACAGGCGGCGCGCCGTCGGCTTGTGCATGGCGAGCGCGGAAGCCAGCACGCCCGAATGCGTATAGGGGATGCGCAGAAGCTCCAGCACGCCCTGGACGATCCCGTCCTCTCCGTAGCGGCCGTGCAGCGCGTTGAAACAGACATCCGGCTTCTCCTGCCGCAGGCGCTCCGCCAGGTCGGCGCCGACATCGATCGCGAAGGCATCGAAGCCACGCCCCTGCAGGGCCTTCAGACAGTCGCGTCCCGAGACCAGCGACACCTCGCGCTCGGCCGACGGACCGCCCATCAGGACAGCGACGCGCTTCGTCATCGCTGGCCTCCCCCCGCTTCGCCGATGCGGCGGATCTCCCAGCGCAGGTCGACACCCGAATGCTCGCGCACGCGCCGGCGCACCTCTTCGCCCAGGGCTTCGATCTCCGCGGCGCTGGCATTGCCGTCGTTGATCAGGAAATTGCAGTGCAGTTCGGACATCTGGGCGCCGCCCATCCGAAAGCCGCGGCAACCCGCGGCGTCGATCAGCTCCCAGGCCTTCCGTCCCTCCGCCCTGGGATCGGTCGGGTTGGCGAAGGTCGATCCGCCGGTGCGGCTCTTCACCGGCTGCGTCGTTGCCCGCATCTGCGTGATCTCGGCGATCCGGGCCGCGATCGTCGCGCGCTCCCCCGGCATGCCCACCAGAATGGCGCGGGTGACGATCGAATCCGGCGGCAGGTCCGAATGCCGGTAGGCGAGGCCCAGGTCCCCCGGGCCCAGCCGGTACAGGTTGCCGGCGCGATCCACGACTTCCGCCTCGCGCAGCACGTCCTTCATCTCCCGGCCATAGGATCCGGCATTCATGCGCACCGCGCCGCCGATGGTTCCCGGCACCCCGCGCAGGAATTCCAGGCCCGCGATGCCCGCCTCCTGGCAGACCAGGGCGACGTTCACATCCAGCGCCGCGGCGCCCACATGCACTTCGTCGCCGCGCACGCTGATATCCGCATGCGCCCGCCCCAGCCGCAGCACCACCCCGCGCACGCCGCCGTCGCGCACCAGCAGATTGGAGCCGACGCCGACCGGCGTGACGGGTATCTCCGCCGGGCACTCGCGCAGGAAGCAGGCCAGGTCCTCGGTATCCTCCGGCCGGAACATCACCTCGGCCGGGCCCCCGACGCGGAACCAGGTGATGCTCGACAGTTGCGTGCCCAGCATCAGCCGGCCGCGCACCGGCGGCAGCCGGTCCACCAGGGATGGTTCCATGACCTGGGCCTGCATCTGGCTCATTGGCGGGCCGCCTGTGCGGGTTGATTGCGCCGGGCGGCCAGGGCCTCCGGCAGGGCGTTGGCCCAATTGGTGATCGATCCCGCGCCCAGGCAGACCACCAGGTCACCCGGTTGCGCCAAGGCCGCGACCATCTCCGGCAGAGCCTCGGGCGAGGGCAGCGCTTCGACATGGCGATGCCCGCGCGTGCGCATGCCGTCGACCAGCGCGTCGCGCGAGATCCCCTCGATCGGCGCCTCGCCCGCCGCATAGACATCCGCGACCAGCACCGCGTCGGCCTGGTTGAAGCAGGTGCAGAAACCTTCGAACAGGTCGCGCAGCCGGGTGTAGCGGTGCGGCTGCACCACGGCGATGACCCGGCCGGTATAGGCCTGACGGGCGGCGTCCAGCACGGCGGCGATCTCCACCGGATGGTGACCATAGTCGTCGATGACGGTGATCCCGTCCGCCTCGCCGGTCTTGGTGAAGCGCCGCTTCACGCCCTTGAAGGCGGCGAGGCCCTTCCTGATCGTATCGGCGTCGAATCCCATTTCGCGCGCCACCACCACCGCGGCCAGCGCGTTCTGCACGTTGTGCTGGCCCGGCATCGGCAGGCGCAGGTCCGACACCGATCGCTGCGACCCGGTCACCCGGTCGCTGATCAGGACGTCGAAGCGCGACCCGCCCTCGGCGAAGCGGACATTGACCGCGCGCACATCGGCCTGCGGGGTGAACCCGTAGGTCAGGATGCGGCGGTCGGCGATGCGCCCGATCAGGGCCTGCACTTCGGGATGGTCCAGGCACAGCGCCGCGAAGCCGTAGAACGGAATGTTCTGCACGAAGCTGCGGAAGGCCTCGCGGGCGGCATCGAAGGTGCCGTAGAAGTCCAGATGCTCGGGGTCGATGTTGGTGACGACCGCGATCGTGGCCGGCAGCTTGGTGAAGGTGCCGTCGCTCTCGTCCGCCTCGACCACCATCCACTCGCCGCCGCCGAGCCGCGCATTGGTCCCGAAGGCGTTGATGATGCCGCCGTTGATGACGGTCGGATCGACGCCGGCCTGGTCCAGCATGGTGGCGATCAGCGAGGTCGTGGTGGTCTTGCCGTGCGTGCCGCCGACCGCGATCGCCCAGCGCAGCCGCATCAGTTCGCCCAGCATTTCGGCCCGGCGAACCACCGGCAGCAGCCGCGCGCGCGCCGCCTTGATCTCCGGATTGTCGGCCTTCACCGCCGTGGAATAGACGACGACCTGGGCATTCTCGACATTCTCTGCCCGGTGACCCTCGAAGATGCGCATGCCGAGGTCGGCCAGCCGGCGCGTATTGGCATTGTTCGACTGGTCCGAGCCCTGCACCTGGTAGCCGAGGTTGTGCATCACCTCGGCGATGCCGCTCATGCCGATGCCGCCGATGCCGACGAAATGGATGATCCCGATGTCGAGCGGCATCTGTCTCATGCGGCTCTCCTCATCTCGCCCGCGCCGCCGTGACCGTTCCGGCCGATCAGCCCTTCGACCATATCGGCCAATCGTTCCGCGGCATCGGGCCGCCCGAGATTGCGTGCCGCCTGCGCCATCGCCGCGAGACGCGCCGGGGCGGCCAGAAGGCATTCGATCTCGGTTGCCAGTCCCTCGGCATCCAGGGTCGCCTGCGGGCGCAGCAGTGCCGCCCCCTGCCCCGACAGGACTTCGGCATTGGCGGTCTGATGGTCGTCCATCGCGTGCTGGTAGGGCACCAGGATCGCCGGCCGGCCGGCCGCGGCCAGTTCCGCCACGGTCGACGCCCCCGCCCGCATGACGCACAGATGCGCCGAACCGATCTGCTCGGCCATGTCGCGAATGAAGGGCTCGACCCGCGCCGAGACGCCGAGGTCGATGTAGCGCGCCTGCACGGCCGCCAGGTCCTCGGGCCTCGCCTGCTGCACGATGGCAAGCCGGCTCCGAATGCTCTCGGGCAGCCGGGCGACCGCCTCGGGAACCACCTCGCTGAAGATTCGCGCGCCCTGGCTGCCGCCGGTCACCAGAAGGTGCACCGGGCCGGCCGGTGACGGCGGCGCAAAGGGAATGTCGCGCACGGCCAGGATGCCGGCCCGCACGGGGTTGCCGACGATCTCGGCCCGGGCGCTGTCGGCGGGTGTCATCGCCCGGGTATCGGGCAGCGACAAGGCGATGCGGCGGGCGCGGCGGGATACCAGGCGGTTGACCCGCCCCAGGACCGCGTTCTGTTCATGGATGGCCGTGGGAAGGCCGAGCTGGGTCGCCGCCAGCATGGTCGGCAATGCCGGGTATCCGCCGAACCCCACCACCGCCGCGGGCGCCACCCGCTTCAACGCGGCGCGGGCGCCGATGATCCCGGCGGCGATCTCCCCCAGCAGGAAAAGCCGGCCGATCGGTCCGCGCCCGGACGGCGTGCCCGAGCGCACGCGCAGCACTTCGACACCGGGGAAGCGATCGGCATAGCCGCCGCCGCGCTCGTCGGTGAACAGCACCACGCGGCGCCCGCGGGCGGTCAGAACCCGCGCCAGGGCCTCGGCCGGGAACAGGTGCCCCCCGGTCCCGCCCGCCGCCAGGACGACCGGCCCGGCGCTCATTCCGCCTCACCCATGCTGGGCCGCTTGCGGGTCAGCGCCAGCAGCATCCCCATGCCGAGCGCCAGCGCGATCAGCGAGGAACCGCCGTACGAAATGAACGGCAGCGTCATGCCCTTGGTCGGCATCAGCCGCAGGTTGACGCCCATGTTGATCACCGCCTGCAGGCCGAACTGGGTGACGATCCCGGTTCCCGCCAGCATCACGAAGAGGTTGTTCTCGGCGAGCAGCCGCCCCAGTCCGCGGAAGACGATGAAGGCGAACAGCAGCACCACCAGAACACAGGCGGCGAAGCCGTATTCCTCGCCGGCGACGGCGAAGATGAAGTCGGTATGCGCATCCGGCAGGATGGTCTTCACCGAGCCGTCGCCGGGCCCCCGGCCGAACAGCCCGCCGGCCTGGAAGGCATCCATCGCCCGGTCGATCTGGTAGTTGTCGCCGCCGCCGGAGGGATCGAGGAAGCGGTCGACGCGGCTGGCGACATGCGGCAGCAGGGAATAGGCGACCGCCCCGCCCAGCACCAGCACGCCCGCGCCCAGCCCGACCAGCAGCATCGGCAGGCCGGCGACGAACAGCTGCGCGGCGAAGACCGCCGTGACCACGACCGCCATGCCGACATCGGGCTGCAGCACCAGGATGCCGATCACCATCACCCACAGCATCACGGCACCGGCATAGAACAGCGGGCTCGCGCCACGCCGTGCCTCGGAGAGCGCCCAGCCGGCAGCGACGGCAAAGCAGGGCTTCACGAATTCGGACGGCTGCAGGCTGAGGCCCGCGATATAGATCCAGCGATGCGCCCCCTTGATCTCCTGCCCGGCGACCAGGGTCAGCAGCATCATCACGAAGGCGCCGAGGAAGCCGAGCAGCGCCAGCCGGCGCACCGTCGTCAGCGACAGCATCGATACGGCGAAGATCACCGCCAGCGCCGGCAGCAGGAAGATCAGCTGGCGGCGAAAGAAGAAGAACTGGTCCTGGCCGAGGCGCGCCGCCACCGCCGGGCTCGCCGCCAGCGTCATGACGAAGCCGACGACGATCAGCGCCATCAGCACGAACAGCGTCACCCGGTCGATGGTCCACCACCAGCGGCCGACGAGGCTCCGATCGGTGCGGGGCAGCCAGATCATGCCGCTCCCCCCTGCACCAGGGCGCGGAAGGCTTCGCCGCGCGCCTCGAAATCGGCGAACTGGTCGTAGGAGGCGCAGGCCGGCGACAGCAGCACGACCTCGCCCGGCTTGGCGGCGGCGCGCGCGCCGGCGACGGCCCGCTCCAGCGTGCCGGCGATCGTGCAGGGCGCCCTGCCCCGCAGCGTACCGGCGAACTCCTCCGCCGCCTCGCCGATCAGCCAGGCATGACGGATGCGCGGGAAGAACGCCGCCAGCGGCTCGATGCCGCCCGCCTTCGGCCGGCCGCCGGCGATCCAGTGGATGGCATCGAAGGCGGCGAGCGCCTTCGCCGTCGCATCCGCGTTGGTCGCCTTGCTGTCGTTGAAATAGGCGACGCCCCCCTGCGTCGCGATCCGCTCCAACCGATGGGCGAGACCCGGGAAGGTCTCGAGGCCCTTCTGGATGGCGGCGGCGTCGAGGCCGAGGGCGAAGCAGGCGGCGACCGCGGCGGCGGCGTTCTGGTGGTTGTGGGTGCCGATCAGCGCGGGGGCGCGAGCGAGGTCGATCGCCGGCTCCGGCCGGCCATCCCTGGTCACGGTGAAGGACGGTCCAATGACGGTGATTCCACGGTCCAGGGGACGCTCGACCGAGACCGGAATCACCTGTCGATTGCCGGCTCTCAGAAGGTCGGCATGGATGCGCCGGCCCCAGTCGTCGTCCACCCCGATCACCGCGGTGCCGCTCCCGGCGAAGATCCGTTCCTTGACGGCGACATAACCTTCCATGTCGCCGTGCCGGTCCAGATGATCGGGCGTAATGTTCAGCAGGATCGATACGTCGCAGTTCAGCGACGGGGTCAGGTCGATCTGGAACGAGGACAGTTCGATCACATAGATCCCGCCCCTGCCGACGGGATCGAGATCCAGAACCGCCGCGCCGATATTGCCACCGACTTGCACCGGCCGGCCGGCGGCCTTCAGGACATGCCCGATCAGGGCCGTGGTGGTCGACTTGCCGTTGGTCCCGGTGATGCCGACGATCACCGCGCCGAGCTTCTCCCTGAACAACAGCTCGACATCGCCGATCACCGGCACCGACGCGGCCTGCGCCTGCGTCACAACGGCGTGCGGCACCGGATGGGTCAGCGGGATTCCGGGGCTCAGCACCACCGCCGCGGCACCTGTAAGCATCGGTTCGCGCACGGGAATTCCCATCGCGGCCGCCTGTTCGCGACGCGCCGGGGCGTCGTCCCAGGCAGCGACCTCGGCCCCGCCGGCCTGCAGCGCCTTGGCCGCGGCCAGCCCGCTCCGCGCCAGTCCGACGACGGCGACGGGACGGCCGCGGAAGGCGGCGATCGGGATCATCGCGCTCACCTGAGCTTCAACGTGGCGAGGCCGGCGAGCGCCAGGATCACCGAAATGATCCAGAAGCGGATCACCACGGTCGGCTCGGCCCAGCCCTTCTGTTCGAAATGATGATGCAGCGGCGCCATCCGGAAGACTCGCTTGCCCGTCAACCTGAAGGATGCCACCTGCACGATCACCGATACGGTCTCCAGCACGAAGAGGCCGCCAATAATGGCGAGGACGATTTCGTGCTTGGTCACCACGCTGACCGCGCCGAGCGCGCCGCCAAGAGCGAGGGATCCCGTATCACCCATGAAAACCATCGCCGGCGGCGCGTTGAACCAGAGAAAGCCCAGACCAGCACCGACAATGGCACCACAAAATATGGCCAACTCCCCGGTCCCCGCCACAAAATGGATCTGCAAGTAGTTGGCGAAGACTATATTACCCACAAGATAAGCGATCAAAGCAAAACTGGCCGCGGCGATCATCGTCGGCACTATCGCCAGCCCGTCGAGGCCGTCGGTGAGGTTGACCGCGTTCGACGCGCCGACGATGACGAAGGCCCCGACCGGCAGGAAGAACCAGCCGAGATCGATTAGCACATCCTTGAAGAACGGCACCGTCAGGGTTTCGTTGAGCGGGCTTTTCGTCACGTAGCTGAACGCCGCGACCGCGATCAGCGCGATCGACGCCTCCAGGACGAGTTTCAATTTTCCCGGCACGCCACGCGTGTTGTAGCGGCTCACCTTCAGGAAATCGTCGGCGAAGCCGACCGCCCCGAAGCCGATGGTGACGAACAGCACGATCCAGACATAGCGGTTCGTGAGATCGGCCCAGAGCAGCGTCGCCACCGTGACGCCGAGGAGCACGAGCACGCCACCCATGGTGGGCGTGCCCTTCTTCGTCAGAACATGCGACTGCGGCCCATCAGCTCGGATTGGCTGGCCCTTGCCCTGCTTGACGCGTAGCCAGTCGATCAGGCGCGGGCCGGCCAGGAAACTGACCAGGAGCGCGGTCAAGACCGCGCCTCCGCTGCGAAAGGTTATGTAGCGGAAGACGTTGAAGGCATTGATGTCGTCCGTCAGCGGGTAGAGCAGGTGGTAGAGCATCGGTTCAGTTTCTTGATCGTGCGAGGAACGCGGTCCCGCACCGCGCGGGACAGACGGCGGCGCAGTCTGCGCAGGAACATGGCGACAGAGCGGCGGGGCGCATCAATCGGCCTCCGCCGGCTCGACCGGACGCGCGCATAGCGCATCGACCACCGGCCCCATCCGGCTGCCGAGGGAGCCCTTGACCAGCACAACATCGCCCGGCCGCAGGTCTGCCTGCAGGTTCGCGATCAGCTCGGCGGCCGTCTCCATGTGCAGCCGGCGCAGGCGAGGCGGAAGCGCGTCGTACAACGCGCGCATCAGCGGTCCGGCGGCGTAGACTTGGTCCACCTTCGCCGCTTCCACGTCTGCGGCGAGGCCGGCATGCAATTCGGCGGAGCGGTCTCCCAATTCGCGCATGTCACCGAGGACAGCGATGCGCCGCCCCCGACCTTCCGGCGGGCTGGCGGCGAGAACGGCGAGGGCGGCCCGCATCGCGATCGGACTGGCGTTGTAGCTTTCGTCGATGAGCGTCGCCACCCCGCCATCGACCGCGATCCGATGGCGCTCCCCGCGGCCCTTGGGGGCGCGCAGATCGGCCAGCGCCAGCGCCGCGAGGCCGACATCGGCGCCTACCGCCCGAACCGTCAGGAGAACCGCCAGCGAGTTCATGACCCAGTGCTCGCCGGGCGCGCCGATCTTGTAGCAGATCTGTTCGCCGGCAAACGTCGCCGTCGCGCAGGAGCAGGCGGCATGGAGGGCGGCCTTGTCCAGCCGCGCGGTCGCATCCGGATGTCGTCCGAAGCTCTCGATACGCTCCACCCCCGACATGAAGGCGCAATCGATCAGCCGGGGGAAATGCGGGCTGTCACGATTGAGGATGGCGACACCGCCGGGCTCGACACCTTGAAAGATCTCCGCCTTCGCATCGGCGATCTCCGTGACCGAATCGAAAAACTCCAGATGCGCGGGTGCGATCGTCGTGATCACCGCGACGTGGGGACGGGTGAGGCGGGCAAGTGGTGTGATCTCGCCGGCGTGATTCATGCCGATCTCGACTACCGCGTAGACGGCATCGATCGGCATGCGGGCGAGCGTCAGCGGAACGCCCCAGAGGTTGTTGTAGCTTCCGGCTGCGGCGTGCGTGCGGTTCTGCTTGGACAGTAGGAGGCGGAGCGCTTCCTTGGTGCCGGTCTTGCCGACGCTGCCCGTGACAGCGATGACTTTCGCTCCGGTACGCTGCCGCGCCGCCGCCGCGAGACCGTTCAGAGCCGCGAGCGTGTCGTCGACCAACAGAAGCGGCATCCCTGGCAGCAGATCGCCGGGCTGGCGGCGCACGATCGCGGCAGCGGCACCGCGCTCGAATGCCGCCTTCACATAGGCATGGCCATCCTGGTTCAGCCCCTCGATCGCGACGAAGAGGTCCCCTTCCTCGAGCGTTCGGCTGTCGATCGATACGCCGCTCGCCACCCAGGGGTGGGTGGAACGCCCGCCGGTCGCGGCCTCTGCCTCGGCGGAAGTCCAAAGCGCGGCGGCGGTCATCGGAGAGCCTCCACCGCCGCCCGCGCCACCAAGGCATCATCGAACGGGCGCACCTCGGCGCCGACGATCTGGCCCTGTTCATGACCTTTGCCTGCGATCACCAGCAGGTCGTCCGGACCGAGCGCGCCTATTGCCGCCTTGATTGCTTCGCCGCGGTCGCCGATCTCCCGAGCGCCCGGGCAGGCGCCCAGCACCGCACGGCGGATTTCGGCCGGCACCTCGCTCCTCGGATTGTCGTCCGTAACGACAACCCGGTCGGCGAGACGGGCGGCAATGGCCCCCATCATCGGCCGTTTTGCCCGGTCGCGATCGCCACCGCAGCCAAAGACGACGTGCAGATGGCCACGTACATGTGGCCGCAGCGCCTGCAGCACGGTCTCCAGCGCATCCGGCTTGTGTGCGTAATCGACGAATACGGGAGCGCCCGCGGGATGAGTGGCCACCTTCTGCAGGCGCCCCGGCACGCCATCGAGACGGGGCAGCGCCGCGAGGGCGCGGCCGACATCGGTACCGGTACCAACGACCAGACCGAGGGCGGCCAGCATGTTCGAGGTCTGAAAAGTACCGAAAAGCGGCAGCGTCAGGACCTCGCGCTGGCCGAATACGTTGATGCTGATCTCCTGCCCGGCGGCTGTCGGTGATGCATCCAGCAGGCGGAGGTCGAGCCCTCCGCGACCATAGGTCAAGGTACGGCTGCCACGGCGGCGGCAGACCGCCTCCACCTCCGGAAAGACATCCATATCCGCATTCAGGACGGCCACACCGTCGGCGGGTAGCAGGCGATCGAAAAGCCCAAGCTTTGCAGTTAGATAGTCGGCTCGGGTTGGATGGTAATCTCCGTGATCGACGCCGAAGGTGGTGAAGGCGGCAGCCGAAATCTGGACGCCGTCGAGGCGCTTCTGGTCGAGGCCGTGGCTGGACGCTTCCAGCGCGAGATGGTCGATCCCGTCTTCGGCGAGCCTGGCAAGGGCTTGGTGCAACGCGACCGGATCGGGCGTCGTATGACCGAGCTTGTCGGTACCCGTCTTCGTGCGGATTCCAAGGGTGCCGATCGATGCCGCCTCCGCTCCCGTCGCCTGCCAGATCTGGCGCGCAAAATCGGCCACGGAGGTCTTGCCGCTGGTACCGGTAGCGGCAGCCACAATGCGTGGCTGTCTGCCGAAGAACCGGGCCGCCATGAGCGCCAGCGCCCGGCGCGGGTCCGGGTCGGCGAGCCAGGCCACCTTGGGGCAAGGGGCGATGCTCGGGAGAGCCAGGACGGCGATCGCGCCGGCCCGCACCGCGTCTTTGACGAAGGAAGCGCCGTCGATCCTGGTTCCCGGCAGCGCAGCGAAGAGGAACCCCGGCCTCACTTCACGACTGTCCGCAGTGATGCCCGCGACCTCGGGATCGAGCCCGCCGGAGGGTGCCTGACCTGTGAGTTCAGAAAGACGCAAGTTTCCGCTCCGGCGCGCCGACGGCGGGCGCCGGCAGCATCAGAGCCTCCCGCACCTTCGGCGCGTTTGCATCGATAGGCGCAACAGCCAGGAGTGGCGCAATCCGCGAGACGATTCGCCCGATCGCAGGTGCAGCTGTCCATCCGGCAGTGGCAAAGCCGTGGGTCTCCTTGGTTCCCTTCGGCTCGTCGATGATCGCGATGACGACGTAGCGCGGTTCGTGCATCGGGAAAGCAGCGACGAAGGAGGACAGCAGCGCCTTCTTCTGGTACCCGCCGACACCTGCCTTTTCCGCTGTACCTGTCTTGCCGCCGACCACGTAGCCGTTGGCTTCCGCCTTGGTGCCGGTTCCATCGGTCACCACGAGGCGCATCAGACGACGCATATTGGCCGAGGTCTGCGGCTTCAGCACCCGTTCGGCCGGAACGACCGCGCCCGCCTCGCGCTTCACCAGCGTCGGCGGCACCAGCAATCCGCCGTTGACCACGGCAGCGATTCCCACGCCGGTCTGCAGCGGGCTGACCGAGAGACCATGACCGAAGGCGATGGTCATGGTCTCTATCGTGTTCCAGCGCTTAGGAAAAAGCGGCGATCCCACTTCCGGAACCTCGACCACAGGCTTGCGAAGCATCCCCATGCGTTCCATGAAGGCCTTCTGGCCGGCCGCCCCTACATCTACGGCCATCTTGGCCGCGGCGATGTTCGACGAGTACTGATAGATCTCAGGCACGGAGAGCCAGCGGTTCTTCGGATGATCATCGGAGATCGTGAAACGCGAAATCCTGATGGGGTGGCTGGCGTCATAGCCTCCGTTCATGCCGATGACACCGGTGTCGAGGCCCATGGCGAGCGCGAAGGTCTTAAAGGTCGACCCCATCTCGTAGACGCCGAGCGTGATCCGATTGAACTTGGCATCGCCGACGGCACCACCGGGCGAGAGCGGATCGAAGTCCGGCAGCGACACCATGGCGACGATCTCACCGGAGCGCGCATCCATGACCAGGCCCGCACCGCCGATCGCGGAAAACTGTTCGATCGACTTGGACAGTTCGTCGCGCAAGGCATGCTGCACGCGGATGTCGATCGACAGCTGAAGCGGGTCCTGCAACCGCCCAGGGTCTCGCAGGCGGTCGTCGAAATACTGTTCGATCCCGGCAATTCCCTTGCTGTCGATATCCGTATAGCCGACCGCATGCGCGGCAAGCGAGCCCTGGGGATAGAGCCGCTTCTGTTCGACATGGAAGGCAAGACCGGGTATCCCCAGCGCATTGACCGACTTCTGGTCCCCGGGGGTCAAATTGCGCTTGATCCACAGGAAGCCGCGATCGCTCATGAGCTTCTGATGCAGCTCCGCCCGGTTCAGTTCCGGAAACAGACGGGTGAGCTTGGTCGCGGCCTCGGCAGGGTCGATTATCCTTCGCGGGTCGGCCGAGAGCGAGGCGCTGCGCAGGTTGACCGCCAGCAGAACTCCGTTGCGGTCGACGATCGGCGCTCGCTCCACCGGCGAAGCGCTGCCGGTCGCCGCGACGAGGCCGGCGGTCCGGGTCGGCGTGGGCTCGATGCCGCCGCGGAACAGCATCAAATCAGCGAGACGCCCGCCCAGCACCAGGAAGCACAGGCCGAACAGGGCTCCTGCGATCACAATGCGGGAACGTCCGGTCTCGATGGCGGCGCGAACCGTGCCCTCGATCTGCACAAGCGGTTGTCCGCCGCCCAGGTCGGCAGGTGTGCAGGGGCGAGCGCGCTGGCGCGGGCGGCGGATCAATATGTTCATCGTCCCCTCTCGGCCGTGGCGAGATCCATTGCGGCCAATGCCCCAACCGGCGGATCGGCGACCGGTAAGGGAAGGTTCTCAGGGAAAGGCTTTGCCTGCGGGGCGGGCGGCGCGTTGGGGTCGGGAATGCTGATAACACCCCACCCCTCGACGACTGCCTCCTCCGGTCGCGGCGGCAGTCCCGACAAGGCAAGTATCCGGTGCGGCGGCGGCGGCGCCAATGACAGGTGCCGATTCACCCGCGCCTGCAGGCGATCGGGCCGTGTGAGATAGGTCCACTCCGCCTTCATGACCTCGACCGCTTCTCGCTCCTGGGCGATCGAGCGGTTCAGCGCGATCAGTTCGTCCTCCAGGCGCTTCACCTCGTAGGCGAGCTGATACATCCCATAGGCGACCGCGCCGAGGGCGAACACACCTGCCGCTGTCAGGGCGCGTTTCATGCTGCCTCCGCCCAGGCCGGCGCCGCTGTACGCTCAGCGACGCGCATGCGAGCGGATCGAGCCCGCGGATTGCGGGCGATTTCGGCTTCCGTGGGCTTTACCGCGCCGCGCTTCGGCAATCTGAAGCTCGGCTCAGCCCGGCGCTCGACCGGCAGCGGCGAGTGCCGCGAAGGCGACGCCGCATGGCCCGAGCGGTCATCCAGGAAGCGCTTGACGATACGGTCCTCGAGCGAGTGGAAGCTTACAACGACGAGACGCCCGGCCGCTCGGAGAAGCCTCTCCGCCGCCCGCAACCCTCGTTCGAGTTCGCCCAACTCGTCGTTTACCCGGATCCGCAGGGCCTGGAACGTCTTGGTCGCCGCATGAATTCCGACCACCCGTTCGGCATGCGGCGCCACGATCTCGGCCAGTTGAAGGGTGCGCGTGATCGGCGCCTCACGCCGCGCGGCCACGATGGCGCGGGCAACCTGACGCGAGCGGCGCTCCCCGCCGAGATGGAAGATCATGTCGGCCAGATCGCCCTCTTCCTCCTCGTTCACCAGATCGGCGGCCGTCGGCCCGTCGCCCCCCATCCGCATGTCGAGCGGCCCGTCGGTACGAAAGGAAAAGCCGCGATCGGCCTGATCGATCTGCATGGAGGACACGCCGATATCGAGCGCAATGCCGTCGACTGCGGCTATCCCCAGTTCCGACAGCAGCCGGTCCATCTCGCCGAAGCGGCCTTCGATCGGAAAGAGGCGTTCCGGATAGCCTGCCGCCAGGGCCTGGGCAGCGGCGAAGGCGCCGGGATCGCGGTCGATCGCGTAGACCCGGCAATCGGCGGCGGCCAGGAAGGCCCGCGTATAACCGCCGGCGCCGAATGTACCGTCGACAATGACAGCGCCGTCGCGCGGGGCAATTCCGGCGAGCACCTCCGCCAGAAGTACGGGGCTGTGCGGGATCTGGCTCATGCGCCGCCCCCGGCGCGGCGGCGCTCCTGCTGGCGGGTACGGGCCTCGGCTTGGCGCGCGGCAAAGAGGGTCGGGTTCCAGATGGCGAAAGTATCGCCGCGGCCAGCGAAAACTGCCTGAGCTTCGGCTGCGAGTTGGGCATGCGCCATCAATTCGTCGGGGATGACGATGCGTCCTTCCGTGTCCCAGCCCAACGGCAGGATGGCGGCCGCGTTCATGTCTAAGTAATCGTCCTGCTCGTCGCTTTCATATTCCATGTCGCGGACGCGTTTCATCATCGCGTCCACGTAATCTTCGCCAAATGCCTCGATGCAGGGGTACTTGATCGCGCGGTTGACGAACATTCGACCAGAGCCACGCTTGATCAAAATTGAACGAAAGTCCGCGGGAACCGAAACGCGGCCCTTCTTGTCGATCCTGTTCGTGAAGGTGGACAGGAAGTAGTCCACGCCACACCCGCCCCTGTTGGTTACCGCGACATCCCCCCGGACGCGAAGCGACTGGCGGGATGGATTGGGATATCATGGGTTTTCATGGGCGTCAATGGTTCGGACAGATAAATCACTGAATTGGCGGCCTTTTCGTCCGGAGAACATAAATAGAACTACAGAAATGAAGACCCAAAATCGGTCAATCGCCCAGTCCAGCCCATGTCGGACCACCGCCGGCCGACCCCAAGCATTTTGTTCTATTTATGTTCCCACGCGCTTGCCGTCGCGCGGGTTCTGAGGGTAGGCTGCGCATCGACAGCGAGATTGCACAATTTGAGGGAGTGAACCGATGCGCAAGGTCCTGATCGCGGTAGGCGTCATCGTCGTACTGCTGATTGTCGCCGTCGTCGCGATCCCCTTCTTCGTGCCGGTGGAAACCATCAAGAATCAAGTCGTTGCCAGCGTGAAGGACTCGACCGGCCGCGATCTCGCCATCAAGGGCCCGGTGAAGCTGTCGGTGTTCCCGTCCCTCTCCGTCGATGTGCGCGACGTCGCCTTCGCCAATGCCGCTGGGGCCAGGAACAAAGAAATGGCCACGCTCGGGACGCTGCAGGTGGAGCTGAAGCTGTTCCCGCTGCTGGGCGGACGGGTCGAGGTGGACAAGTTCGTCCTGGTCGACCCGATCATCCATATCGAGGTGGACAAGGCCGGCAAGGGTAACTGGGTCTTCGGGAAGCCGGCCGCGGCGTCTTCCCCGGCATCGGGCGGCGGAGGCGGCGCTCCCTCCGAGATCGCCCTCGGCGATGTGCGCATCGAAAACGGCCTGCTCACCTATGACGATGCCCGCTCGGGCGCCAGCTACAAGATCGAAAAGCTGAACGTGACGCTCGACCTGCCCTCGCTTCAGGCCCCTTTCAAGGGCAAGGGGGACTTCGTCTACAACGCCAAGAAGCTCGACCTCGGCGTCGATGTGGGCAAGCTCAGCGACCTGATGGAGGGCCGGTCGACCTCGGTGGCGCTGTCACTCAATGGCGAGCCCATGAGGCTCGCCTTCAAGGGCAATGCGGCAACGGGCCCCGCCCTGAAGGTGGATGGCGATGTCGACCTCTCGGTGCCCTCGATCAAGGGGCTGGCCGCCTGGGCCGGCTCGCCGATCGAGGCGCGCGAGAAGACGATGGGACCACTCGCCATCAAGGGCAAAGTCAGCGTAGCCGGCAGCCGCTACAGTTTCAGCGACGCGACAATCGACATCGACGAGATCAAGTCGAAAGGCCAGATGTCGGTCGATACGGCCGGCGCGAGACCCTCACTCAAAGGCAAGCTCGACATCGCCGCCCTCGATCTCAACCCCTATCTTCCGCCGGAATCCACCGAAAAGCCCGCCGCTTCAGGGGCGAGTGACTGGAGCAGCGATCCGATCGACCTGTCCGGCCTCAAGGCGGCCGATGCGGAGTTCGACCTGTCGGTCGGCAGCCTCAAGATACGCAAGATCGAGATCGGGAAAAGCGTGCTGGCAGCGGCACTTAAGGGTGGCCGCCTGCAGCTCGACCTGAAGGAAATGGCACTGTACGAGGGCACCGGCACTGGTCGGGTCGTGGCCGACGGTTCCGGCGCGGTGCCGGGGATCGAGAGCCAGTTCAAGATCCAGGGCGTGCAGCTGGCGCCGCTGCTGAAGGCCGCCGCCGACAGCGACAAGCTGTCCGGCAAGGGCTCGTTCGACGTAACCACCACGGGGCGCGGCAAGTCGCAGAAAGAGATCGTCTCCAGTCTCGCCGGCGGCGGCTCAATCGACTTCCGTGACGGCGCAATCAAGGGCTTCAATCTGGCTGAAATCGTGCAGATGGCACGCGACCTGAAAGGCGCCGTGACTGGCGCCGCCACCGGCGAGGCCAAGCAGACCGACTTCTCCGAGGTCACGGCGACTTTCAAGATCGCCAGCGGCATCGTCAGCAACGACGACCTGCAGATGAAATCGCCGCTGCTGCGCGTCACCGGCAAAGGCACGGTGGAGATGCCGCCGAAGACCATCAACTACCGCGTCGAGCCGAAGCTCGCCGCCACGACCAAGGGCCAGGGCGGCAAAGACGACGCCACGGGGATCACCATCCCTGTGATGATCAAGGGGCCGTGGCACAACATCTCGTATCAGCCCGACATGGCTTCGATCCTGAAGGACGCCGCGACCGGGAAGGTGATGGAGAGCATCAAGGGCGCCGTGCCGATGCCCGGCGTGGGCGGCAGCAGCGGTTCGGGCAGCACCGGCGGCAGCACGTCGCCGCTGCCGACGAACCCGCTGAAGGGCCTGTTCAAGTGATCGCCGTCCAGGGATCGGACCAGCATTGAACCGTCCTTCACCGTGACCACGGTTCCGCCGACCGGCTTGTGGGTCGCCACGCCCTGCTACGGCAACATGGTGACCCAGCAGTACCTGAAGTCGGTCCTGAAACTGCAACGGGCATGCCTGGAACGCGGCCTGCCCGTCGCGGTCGACACGCTGGGGAACGAGAGCCTGGTCACCCGGGCCCGCAACACCCTGGTCGCCACCTTCCTCGACCGGCCCGCCTTCAGTCACATGCTGTTCATCGACAGCGACATCGGCTTCGAGCCGGAGGCGGTGTTCCGGATGCTGGAGAGCGGGCACGAGGTGGTCGGCGGCATCTATCCGATCAAGTGGCTGGACTGGGGGCGTATCGCCGGCGCGGCCCGGGCCGGCCACCCCAACCCCGAACCCGCCTCGCTGCACTACGCCGTCGATTTCGAGGGCGGGCAGATCAAGGGCGAGAAGGGATTCGCCCGCGCCCGCTATGTCGCCACCGGTTTCCTGATGATCGCGCGGCCGGCGCTGGAGCGGCTGCGCGAGGCGCTGCCCGACCACAAGATCAACGTGACGCATGTCGCCGGCCTGCCGCCGTCGGAGAACCACTACGCTTTCTTCGACACCATGATCGATCCCGAGACGCGGCAGTACCTGTCGGAGGACTACGCCTTCTGCAGGCGCTGGTCGGGCATCGGCGGCGAGATCTGGGTCGATCTGGCCAGCAAGCTCACCCATATCGGCAGCCACGCCTTTCAGGGCGACCTGTCGGCGGTCCTGCAGCGGCGGTGAGCCAGGCAAGCTGGCGGAGGATGGCGGCGGCCGACCTGCCGGCCGTCGCCGCGATCGCCGCGCGGGTGCATCCGGCCTTTCCCGAGCGCCCGGAGATTTTCGCCGAGCGGCTGGCGCTGTTCCCGGAGGGCTGCTTCCTGGCCGAGGCGGCGGGCGAGCCCGCAGGCTACGCCCTTGCGCATCCCTGGACCGATGGCGCGCCACCGGCCCTCGACACCCTGCTCCGGCACCTGCCCGAACGGCCCGACTGTCTCTACCTGCATGACGTGGCGCTTCTGGCGGCGGCGCGCGGATCGGGGCTGGGCCGGGCCCTGATCGAGCGCCTGCGGGCGCTCGCGCAACAACAGGCGCTGCCGCGCATCAGTCTCGTCGCGGTCAACAACTCGCAGGCCTTCTGGGCCAGACTCGGCTTCCAGGTGGCGACCCGCGGCGACCTCGCCGCCAAGCTCGCCAGCTATGGCGGGGATGCGCGCTACATGACGCGATCCTGTTCCCAGACGGCGTGATAGCGTTCGTTGCTGTTCGCAGCGCAGGAGCGTCGTCATGAGCATCTCCCGGGAGCCGGTTGCCGGAGTTGTAAGCACCGCGCCGGGAAGCCGGTTCCCGCCGTGACCCTGATCCTTCTTGCGATCCTGATCGGGGCCGTCGCCGGGTTGCGCGCGATGACGGCGCCCGCGGCCGTGAGCTGGGCGGCGCAGCTCGGCTGGCTCGACCTCGAAGGCAGCGCTCTCGCTTTCATGGGCTGGCGCTACACCCCCTGGGCATTTAGCCTGCTGGCGCTGGTCGAACTCGTCACCGACCAGCTGCCGACGACGCCGAGCCGCAAGGTCCCGGTGCAGTTCGGCGCCCGCATCGTCTCCGGCGCGCTTTGCGGCGCCGCGATCGGCGCGGCGGGCGGGATGCCGGCGGCGGGACTGATCGCCGGCGCGGCCGGCGCAGTGATCGGCACGCTGGCCGGTGCCTCGGTCCGGTCGATGCTCGCCGCCGCCTTCGGCAGCGACAGGCCGGCCGCCCTCGTCGAGGACGCCGTCGCCGTCATCGGCGCATTCCTGATCGTATGGGGAGCCACGACATGAGCAGGACCTTCGATGCCATCATCATCGGCGCGGGCCAGGCCGGGCCGCCGCTCGCCGGCCGGCTGACCGCGTCCGGGATGTCGGTCGCGCTGGTGGAGCGCAAGCAGTTCGGCGGTACCTGCGTCAATACCGGCTGCATGCCGACCAAGGCGCTGGTCGCCTGCGCGCGCGCCGCCCATGTCGCCCGCCGCGGCGCCGACTGGGGCGTCATGATCGACGGTGGCATCGGCATCGACATGACGCGCGTTCACGGGCGCGCCGACACCGTGGCGAGCAAGGCGCGCGGCAATGTCGAAACCTGGTTGCGCGGCATGAAGAACCTCACCGTGATCGAGGGCCATGCCCGCTTCGAGAGCCCGACCGAGATCCGCGCCGGCGGCGAGGTACTGAAGGCGCCCCGCATCTTCATCAATGTCGGCGGCCGCGCCGCGGTGCCCGACTTCCCCGGCATAGGCGAGGTGCCCTATCTCACCAACAGCTCGATCCTGGCGCTGAAGCGCCTGCCCCGTCACCTGGTGGTGGTGGGCGGCAGCTATATCGGCCTCGAATTCGCCCAGATGTACCGCCGCTTCGGCGCCGCCGTGACAATCGTGGAGAAGGGTCCGCGGCTGATCGGCCGGGAGGACGAGGATGTGAGCGACGCCATCCGCGACATCCTGGCCGCCGAAGGTATCGATATCCGCACGGGCGCAAGTTGCATCGGCTTCACCCGTCATGCGGACGGCGTCAGGGTCGGCATCGATGCCGGCAGCGAGGTGATCGGCAGCGACGTGCTGCTCGCGACCGGCCGGCGGCCCAATACCGACGATCTGGGCCTGGAGGCGGCCGGGGTCGCCCTGAACGATCGCGGCCATATCGAGGTCGACGACAGCCTCGCCACCTCCCAGCCGGGAATCTGGGCGATGGGCGACTGCAACGGCCGGGGCGCCTTCACGCACACGGCCTACAACGACTTCGAGATCGTGGCGGCGAACCTGCTCGACGGCGCCAGCCGGAAGGTCAGCGAGCGCATCCAGGGCTATGCGCTCTACATCGACCCGCCGCTCGGCCGCGCCGGGATGAGCGAGGCGGAAGCCCGGCGAAGCGGCCGTCCGATCCTCGTATCCAAGCGGCCGATGTCGCGGGTCGGCCGCGCGGTGGAGAAGGACGAGACCGCCGGTTTCATGAAGCTGGTGGCGGATGCGGAGACGAAGAAGATTCTTGGCGCCGCCATCCTGGGGGTGGAAGGCGACGAGGCCATTCACGCGGTGTTGAACCTGATGAACGCCGGCGCCACCTTCGAGGCCCTGCAATGGGCCGTGCCGATCCATCCCACCGTCTCGGAACTGCTGCCGACGCTGGCCGGCGGGCTCGCGCCGGGCTGAGCGGCGCCCCGGTCCGGGGGCGGTTCTCCGCGCGGAACCAGTCGCGATGTTTCCGGGTTCAGATGTTGATCCGGATCGTCACGCCGCCTTCCCAGGAGACCCGCCCTTGCACCGCCGCAACCTGCTCCGCGCCAGTCTGGCGCTTCCGGCGTTGGGGATGTCCTGGCCGATGGCGAGGGCCCTGGCTTCCGCGGAGGGCGCGATAGCGGCCAGCGGGACGACCGCGGGCGGCGAGGACGGCGCGACGCCCTTCGAGGCGGCGCATGTGCGCGACCTGGCGCGCAGTCTCGCCGCCGCTCCGTTCAAGCCCCGGGATACGACCCTCCCCGACCGCTTCGCGGCGATGAAGTACGACGCCTATCGATCGATCCGCTTCGTCCCAGACAAGGCCCTGTGGCGAACCGACAGACGCCTGTTCCAGGCACAGCTCTTCCATCGCGGCTTCCTCTACAAGGACCGCGTCGACATATACGAAGTGGCGAATGGAAGGGCGCGGCGCGTCCCCTATTCCAACGAGATGTTCACCGTCGCGGACCTGCCGATGAAGCCAGCCGGGGACCTGGGTTTCGCCGGCTTCCGGCTGCACACGCCGATGAACCGCCCCGACTATTTCGACGAAGTCTGCGCCTTCCTGGGTGCCAGCTATTTCAGGGCGGTGGCGAAGAACCAGATCTACGGCATCTCGGCCCGCGGCCTGGCGCTGAAGACGGCCGACAAGGGGGGCGAGGAGTTCCCGGGCTTTCGCGCTTTCTGGCTGGAGCGGCCGGCGCCGGGGAATTCTTCCATCGTCGTGCATGCGCTGCTCGACAGCGAGAGTGCCACGGCCGCCTTCCGCTTCAGTATCCGCCCGGGCGAGGCAACCGTCTTCGATGTGGCGATGGCGCTGTACCCGCGGGTCGACATCGCCCAGGCCGGCATCGCGCCCCTGACCAGCATGTTCTATTTCGCCGCCCACGACCGGGACAACATCGACGATTTCCGCCCGGCCGTGCACGATTCCGACGGGCTGGCGATGAAGACCGGACAGGACGAGCATCTGTGGCGCCCGCTCGCCAATCCGAAGAACCTGCAGGTCAGCACCTTCCGGGACCATAATCCGCGCGGCTTCGGCCTGCTGCAGCGCGACCGCAAGTTCACCAGCTACGAGGATCTGGAGGCGCGCTACGAACGCCGTCCGAGCCTGTGGGTGGAACCGATCGGCGATTGGGGCGAAGGCGACATCTTCCTGGTCGAGATTCCGACCCAGGGCGAGATCCACGACAACATCGTTTCCTTCTGGCGCCCACGCGCGCCGCTGCGGGCCAAGACCGAATACCTGTTCAACTATCGCCTGCACTGGTGCGCGGAGCCCCCCCATCGGGGTTCGCTCGCCGTCATAGAAAAAACGCGGATGGGAGCGAGCTGGAACAAGGACCGGCGCCTCGCCGTGATCGATATCCAGGGCGAGTCCCTTAAGGGCGTCCCGCCCGATGCCGGGCTGGTGGCCGAGGTCTCCTCGGACAAGGGCGGCATCGAGAACGTGGTTGCCCAGCCCAACCCCGAGACCGGGGGATGGCGTATCAGCTTCGAGCTGCCGGTCAAACCCAACCCCGTTCTGGAACTGCGGGCGCGGTTGATGGGCGAGAAAGGCACGCTGTCCGAAACCTGGCTCTATCGATGGACGCCCTGACCGGCATCGCGCCGCCAGCAGCGAGCCCGGTATCGGGTGAAGACGTCCGCCTGCGGGCGCTGCCTCCCGAAGCGCCGATCGGCATGCCGGTACAGTCGCTGTGGTCGCCTCCCCGCCGTGCGCCGGCACCGTCCGCCTCGCCGCGCCGGATCGGGCTGCGCCGCGCCTATGTTCTGGGCGGCACCATGGCGCTGGCGACAGCGGCTGCGATCGAAATGTACGATGTGCTGGCCGTCGGCGGCGTGACCATCTTGGAATCCATGGTGCTGGCACTTTTCGTAGCGCTGCACGCCTGGATTTCCTTCGCCTTCGTCAGCGCGCTGGCCGGCTTCTTCCGGCTGGTATCGGACGGCGGGCTCGGGCTCGGGATAGACCCGACCGGGCCGCTTCCCGATCTGTCGACCCGCACCGCACTCCTGATGCCGACCTACAACGAGGAACCCGCGCGCGTCGCCGCGGGCCTGCAGGCGATGCACGAATCGCTCGAGGCGACCGGCCGGCTCGCGCATTTCGACTTCTTCATCCTGAGCGACACCACCGATCCCGATGTCTGGATCGCCGAGGAATCGGCCTGGCTCGCCCTGCGCGAGCGCACCGGGGGACAGGTGCGCATCTTCTACCGCCATCGGGCCAGGAACATCGAACGCAAGGCCGGCAACATCGCCGACTGGGTCCGCCGCTTCGGCGGCGCCTATCCCCAGATGCTGATCCTGGATGCCGACAGCGTGATGGAGGGCGCCACCATCGTGCGCCTCGCCGCGGCGATGGAAAGCCATCCCGGAGTCGGGCTGATCCAGACCCTGCCCTTCATCGTCAACGGCCGGACCCTGTTCTCCCGCCTGCAGCAGTTCGCCAGCCGGGTCTATGGCCCGCTGATCGCGCAGGGTATCGCCTGGTGGCATGGCGCCGAGGGCAATTACTGGGGGCACAACGCGATCATCCGCACCCGCGCCTTCGCCGAGCAGGCGGGGCTGCCCGTGCTGAAGGGGCGCAAGCCCTTCGGCGGCCACATCATGAGCCATGATTTCGTCGAGGCGGCCCTGATGCGCCGCGCCGGATGGGCGATCCACTTCGTCCCCGGCCTGGGCGGATCCTACGAGGAGAGCCCGCCATCGCTGCCGGAACTGGCGGCACGCGACCGCCGCTGGTGCCAGGGCAACCTGCAGCATGCAGCCGTGCTGCCGGCGCGCGGCCTGCATTGGGTGAGCCGGCTGCACCTGCTGACCGGGATCGGGAGCTATCTGACGGCACCGCTTTGGCTGATCTTCCTGTCCGCCGGGATCGTGCTGTCGGCGCAGGCCTATTTCGTGGTGCCGGCCTATTTCAGCGCCGAGCCGAGCCTCTTCCCGACCTGGCCGGCGCAGGATCCGGTGCGCGCCATGTGGGTGTTCTGGGGCACGATGGCGCTGCTGTTGGCACCGAAGCTGCTCGGCTTCGTGGCCCTGCTGATCGACGGGGCGGCGCGCCGCGGGTTCGGCGGCGGGTTGCGCGCCCTGGTCGGTCTGCTGGCGGAGACACTGCTCTCGGGCCTGCTCGCGCCGCTCCTCATGCTGAACCAGTCGCGGGCGGTGTTCGACATCCTGCTGGCGCGCGACGCCGGCTGGCAGTCCCAGCAGCGCGACGGCGGCGGCGCCACCTTGCGGCTGGTGGTCCGCCGCTATCTGCCCCACACGCTGATCGGCCTGCTGCTGGCCGCCGGTTCACATCTCGTATCGGCACCGCTGCTGTTCTGGATGTCGCCGATCATCGCCGGCCTGGTGCTGGCGATTCCGCTGGTCCTGCTGACCGGCCTGCGCGCCGACGGATGGCTGCTGGCCACCCCGGAGGAAGCCTCTCCGCCGCCGGTCCTCGCCCGCTACACCGTGTTGCGCCAGGCCCTGGCGGAGGAGGCGCTGGATGCATTGACGCGGCTGCGCGCCGACCGGAACCTGCTGGCGGCGCACCGGTCGCTGCTGCCCCGCGCAACCACTTTCGAAGAAGCGCGCAGCACGCTTTCGAAGCCGGAAGCCATGGCGCTGGTCAGCGACCCGGCGGCGCTGGATCGCCTGATGACGCTTCCGAACGAGCGTTGAGCAGGTGGAGATCCCGCTCGATCTCATCAAGTGGTTCGCCACCGCGAGCAGCATCGCCGCCGCGCTGATGGTGTCGGCGGACATCGGGCGCAAGACGACCGGCTGGGGCTTCGTCGTCTTCACCGCCTCCTCCATCGCCTGGATCGTCGCGGGCAGCATGGACACCGAACCCAGCATAACGACCCAGAACCTGGTGCTTCTCGCCATCAACATCCTCGGCGTGTGGCGCTGGCTGCTGCGGCCGCTGAAGGACGACCTGTCGCGCAGCCACTAGGTCGGCTACCCTTCGCGGCTTCCGACCGCCTTCAGGGTTGCGCATGTCTTTCCCCGGTGCCGAAGGCGACGCCAGCGCGCTGTGCCAGGCCTGCGGCGCCTGCTGTGCCTATTCGCCGGACTGGCCACGTTTCTCCCTCGAAACCGACGAGGCGCTGTCCCGCATCCCCGCGCGCCTGATCGACGAGACGCATGGCCGCATGGCCTGCGAGGGCGACCGCTGCCTGGCGCTGGCCGGCAAGGTGGGCGAGCACGTGGCGTGCGGCATCTATGCCGACCGGCCGATCGTCTGCCGCGACTGCCTGCCGGGCGATGCCGAATGCCTCATGGCACGCGACCGCCACGGCCTTCCGACCTGATCGCCCCGATGCATGAACTGATCCTGCACAACTACGACTTTTCCAACTACGCCGAGAAGGCGCGTCTGGCACTCGGCTACAAGGGCCTCGCCTGGCGATCGGTCGTCATCCCGCCGGTGGCGCCGAAGCCCGACCTCGTCCCGCTCACCGGCGGCTATCGCCGCACGCCGGTGCTGCAGATCGGCGCCGACATCTATTGCGACACCCGGCTGATCCTGCGCGAGCTGGAGCGCCGGCATCCCGCCCCGCCGATCTTCCCACCCGGCTACGGCGGCATCGGCAACGCCATCGCCTTCTGGGCCGAGAACCAGCTGTTCCGGCCGATGTCGCTCTATGTCTCCGGGAGCAACCTCGACCTGCTGCCGGCCGATCTGCAGGCCGACCGCTCGCGCATGCGGGGTCTACCGGTGCCCGATCCGGAAACCGTGCGGCGGGCGGCACTGCGCAACGCAGCCCCGGTCAGGGCACAGATTCCCCTGGTCGAGGAGATGCTGTCCGACGGGCGGCCGTGGATCGCGGGCGCGCTCACCAGCATCGCCGATTTCGCCGTCTATCACGCGTTGTGGTTCATCACCGCCCGCAGCGACCGGCTGGCGCATGAACTGGCGCCCTATCCCCGGATCGCCGCCTGGATGGCGAAGATGCGCGCCTTCGGCCATGGGCGGCCGGCGCCGATGACCGCGCCAGAGGCGCTGAAGGTCGCCGCCGAAGCCGAACCGGAGCCCACACGCGCGTCAGAGCCTTTCGCCGAGGATCCGCCCCTGGGGTCAGCCGTGCGCATCCGTGCCGACGACTACGCGAAGGATCCGATCGAGGGCGAACTGATCCTGATCGATGCCGGGGAGATCGCCCTTCGCCGCCGCGATCCCACCGTCGGCGAGGTGGTCGTACACTTCCCCCGCCTCGGCTATGACCTCCGGGCGATCTAGGCGGCATTCCGGCGGGCGGGAGCGCGCCCTTCCAGCGCCGGGCGCTCCTCCTCGAACAGCCGCACCAGGGCATCGATGACCGCCCGGATGCGGGTGAGGCCGCGCAGATCGCGGTGTACCAGGAGCCACTGGTCGATGGCGACGTCGTTCAGCACCGGTCCGATACGCCGGACGCCGGGATCGGGATCACCCAAGTAACAGGGCAGCACGCCGAGGCCGGTGCCGGAACGTACCGCCTCGTGCAGCACCTGCCAGTTGTTGACGCGGATATGCGGCCGGGCCCCCTGCAGCAGGTCGCGCATCCAGGCCTGGCCCGGCATGTAGTTGTGATCGTCGTCGAAACCGATCCAGGTGGCGGTCGGGTTCGGCGCCTTCAGGCCGAGATCCGGATGGCCGTAGACGGCGTAGGCGGCGCGACCCAAGCGGCGGGTGACGATGGAGCCAAGGTCGGGCACCTGTTCGCGGATCATCAGGTCGGCCTCGCGCCGCGACAGGTTGGCCAGCATGTGGCTCGACGCAAGCTCGAACTCGACGCATTTGAGATTGCGCCGGAGCGTGGAGAGATGGCGGGCAAGAAAGCCACTCATCGCCTCTCCCGCCGAGATGCGGACCGTGCCCTTGGTGGTGTCGCCAAGGCCCGCGCTGCGCCGATGGATGGATTCGGCCGCCTGCTCCATCGCTTCCGCATCGGCGAGCAGTTCCTCCCCCGCCATGGTGAGGGCGAAATGATCGGGCAGACGGTCGAACAGCCGGGCACCGATGGTGGCCTCCAGCGACTGGATGCGCCGGGCGATGGTCGGATGGCTGACACCGAGCTTGCGGGCAGCGATCGCGAGCCTGCCGGCCCGGGCCAGCGCCAGGAACACGCGAAGATCGTCCCAATCGGCTATCATGACCGCCTCATCCAAGCACATCCTGCCTGTACATATTCGTACGATCGGGAGACGATTTTGTCGACTGACGAACATCCACGTTCATTCATAAGGTCGCGGCACAGACAGCGACCGAGGTCTTGGCCATGCACATAGAACCCCGCCTGTGGCAGTTCACCGAAGGGGTCCGCCTGCGCATCCTGGCCAGCGTCTTCATCGGCCTCGCGGCCGTGGCTCTGGGGGTCGCGCGGCTCGGCCTGCTCGGCTGGCTGATCGCCCAGGTTTTCGCCGGACGGACGCTGGAGGAGCTGTGGCCTTCCATCGCGCTCGTGGCCGGCGTGATGGTGCTTCGAGGGGTGTTCGAACAGTGGCGGGCCATGGCGGCGCACGAGACGGCCTCGATCGTGCAGAAGAAGCTGCGGCGCGCCATCTACGACAAGATCGCCGCCCTCGGCCCCGGCCTGGTGGCGCGGCGGCGGTCGGGCGCCCTCACGCTGTCGCTGATCGACGGGGTGGAGCAGCTCGAAACCTATTTCGGCCAGTTCCTGCCGCAGTTCCTGATCGCGCTCTTCACGCCGATCCTGATCTTCGCCGCCATCGCCTTCATCGACCTTCCCATCGCCGCGACGCTGCTCGGCTTTGCGCTGGTCGCCTTGTTCGCGCCGGCGGCCTGGCACAAGCGCGACGTCGCCAATGCGCTCGGCCGCCAGAAGGCCTATGCGGCCTTCGCCGCCGGCTTCCTCGATTCGATCCAGGGCCTCGCCACGCTGAAGGCCTTCGGGCAGAGCAAGGCGCGCGGCGACCGGCTGGAATTCGAGGCACGCGACCTGTTCCAGCGCACCATGTGGGTGCTGGCGACCAACGTGCTGGCCCGCGGCATCACCGACAGCGCCATCGCCTGCGGCGCCGCGGCGGCGCTTGCCGTCGGCGCCTGGCGGGTGGAAGCCGGGTTGCTGCCGCTCGCCTCGCTGCTGGTCATCCTGATGCTGGGGGTGGAGATCTTCCGGCCGATGCGGGAACTGCGCAGCGTCCTGCACCAGGGCATGGTCGGCATGTCGGCGGCCCAGGGCATCTATGAGATCATGGAAGACCGGCCGCTGGTCGCCGATGCACCGGCCGCCGCGCTGCCGGCACCGCTCACCGCCGACATCGCCTTCGATGGCGTGCGCTTCGCCTATCCCGGCACCCGACGCATCGTGCACCAGGGCCTCGACTTCCAGGTCGAGGCGGGCGAACGCATCGGCCTGGTCGGCGCCTCGGGCGGCGGCAAGTCGTCGATCGTGCGCCTCCTGCTCCGCTTCTACGACCCGGATCAGGGCAGGGTCATGATCGGTGGGCACGATCTGCGCCAGCTCTCCTTCGCGCAGATTCGCTCGATGATCTCGGTCGTCTCCCAGGACACCTTCCTTTTCCACGGCAGCGTCGAAGACAATATCCGCATGGGCCGGCCCGAAGCGTCCGAGGCCGAGGTGACGGCGGCGGCGCGCGCGGCGAACATTCACGACTTCATCGAAGGGCTGCCGCAGGGCTATGCCACGGTGATCGGCGAGAAGGGCGTGAAGCTGTCGGGCGGGCAGCGCCAGCGAGTCGCCATCGCGCGTGCTTTGCTCAGGGACACCCCGATCCTGGTGCTGGACGAGGCCTTGTCGGCGGTCGATGCGGAGAACGAGGCGGCGATCCAGCAGTCGCTGGACCGGCTGACCCGGGGGCGCACCACGCTGGTCCTGGCGCATCGGCTGTCCAGCGTCATCGGCTGCGACCGCATCCTGGTTCTGGAGGACGGCCGCATCACCGAAAGCGGGCGCCACGAGGCGCTGATGCGGAAGGGCGGCACCTATGCCCGGCTGATGGCCGAGCAGGCGCGCGAAAGCGCCGCCGCCCAGAGCGATGTCGAGGTGGCGCCGGCCGGGCGGCCGTTGGAACCCGCGTCGGGTGCGCATGGCGGGGCGGCGAAAGCCGTTACCGAGGGGATCATCAAGGCGGAGGGCCTGGGCTGGTTCCAGGTGGTGGCCACGCTGATGGGGGTGATCATGCCCTGGAAGGGGCGGCTGATCGCCACCTTCGTCTTCGGCGTCTTGCGGGTGGCCAGCTTCATCGGTGTCGGCGTACTGAGTGCGCTGGTGGTGATGGCGCTGAAGCAGGGGACGCCCTACGAGCATTGGCTGTGGGGGCTGGCCGTGGTCGCGCCGCTGTCCGGCGCGCTGCACTGGGCGGAATCCTGGATCGCCCATGACATGGCCTTCCGCCTGCTGGCGGAGATGCGGATCGCGGTCTTCCGCAAGCTCGACCAGCTTGCCCCGGCCTATCTGGTGCGCCGGCGTACCGGCGACCTGATGGCGCTGGCCACCCATGACGTGGAACTGATCGAGTATTTCTTCGCCCATACGGTGGCGCCGGCCTTCGTCGCCGTGGTGGTGCCGGCGACGGTGCTGGTCGCTCTCGCCTATGTGCATCCCCTGCTGGCCCTGGCGCTGGTGCCCTTCCTGCTGCTGGTGGGCTTGAGCCCCTTCATGATGCGGAAGCGCGTCGATCATCTGGGATCGAAGGCGCGCGAGGCGGCCGGCGAACAGGGCGCCTTCGCGGTCGATTCGGTGCAGGGCCTGGGCGAGATCGTCGCCTTCCAGCAGGAGCAGCGGCGTGGCGAGGAGCTGGACCGCCTCTCCGACCGGCATATCGGCCTGCGGCTGACCTTCTTTCGCGAACTGACGCTGCAGCAGAGCAGCCTGGAAGTGCTGACCGGCCTCGGCGGCCTCGCTGTGGTACTGACCGGCGCCATCCTCAGCGGCCGCGGGGCGATCGATGTCGCCGTGCTGCCGCTGCTGACGCTGCTGGCCATGGCGGCCTTCCTACCCGTCTCCGAGATCGCCCAGGTCGGGCGGCAGCTTGCCGATACGCTCGGCGCCGCCCGGCGCATCTACGGGCTGGAGAACGAGCCGGTGCCGGTGACCGACGGGCCCGGCGCGCCGGCTCCCAGCGGACCGGCGGCGCTGTCCCTGGAAGGGGTCAGCTTCACCTATCCGGGGCAGAACCGACCGGCGCTGCGCGATATCCGCGTCGATGTTCCGGCGGGAAAGACGGTGGCGCTGGTCGGTACTTCGGGTGCGGGCAAGACCACGACGGCGCAGCTTCTGATGCGGTTCTGGGATCCGGCCGAGGGGCGGATCACGCTGAACGGCAGCGACCTGCGCGACTACACCCTGGACGACCTGCGACGGCGGATCGCCCTGGTCGCCCAGGACACCTATCTGTTCAACGACACGCTTCGCGCCAATATCCTCATCGCGCGCCCCGAATCGAACGAGGCGGAATTGCGTGCCGCGGTCGAGCACGCCTCGCTGACCGACCTAGTCGAGGCCCTGCCGGAGGGCTTGGACTCACCCGTCGGCGAACGAGGAACGTCGCTGTCAGGCGGGCAGCGGCAGCGTGTCGCCATCGCCCGCGCATTCCTGAAGGACGCGCCGGTGCTGATCCTGGACGAAGCGACCTCGCATCTCGATGCGCTGAACGAGCAGGCGGTTCGCCGCGCCCTAGACCGCCTGCAGGCCGACCGCACCACGATCGTGATCGCGCACCGCCTCTCCACCGTCAGGAATGCCGACCTGATCGTCGTGCTGGACGAAGGGCACATTGCCGAAACAGGTACGCATGAGAGCCTGCTGGAGGCAGGCGGCCTCTATGCCCGGCTGGTCGGCCGACAACTCGCGTCCGGATACCTGGCCGCGGCGCAATGGAGGAGCATCCGATCTACCCAACCGGGATAGAGCAATTTCACTCATTCGAAGTCGGGGCTGCGCGAATTGGGCCAGACAGCCTGTAAGCCGGGTTCTGTCCCCGCCGTTGCCGGCGGGCGATGACCATTCATCTGGGACGCCCGTTACCGGGCGCCTCGCGCGACCGACCCGGGCGGCTCGGCCGGATCTGCCTGCCGGCATCGCTGCCGGCGCGCCGCCCCTACTTGGTCTTGCTCCCGGTGGGGTTTGCCGTGCCGTTCCCGTTGCCGGGACCGCGGTGCGCTCTTACCGCACCGTTTCACCCTTACCGGCGGCGTCGCCGCGACCGGCGGTCTGTTCTCTGTGGCACTGTCCCTGGGGTCGCCCCCGCCGGGCGTTACCCGGCACCGTCTTTCCGTGGAGCCCGGACTTTCCTCGACCGCCCTCGCGGGCGGCCGCGGTCATCCGGCCGTCTGGCCCGGGAGGGAGATAGGGACCTCGCGCGCCTTCCGTCAAGCCGGGATGCGATCGGCCAGGTGGAAGACGAGGCTGGTCGTTTCCGCATCGGCCTCTCCGTCGACGAGGGCGGGACGGAAATGACGCTGGAAGGCGGTGACCACCGCTTCGGTCACCGGATCATAAAGGCCGGTCCCTTCGATCCCGTAGCCGATGACATCGAGGGCGATCTGCAGGTTGAGGACCGCTGGACCCATTGAGCCGGCGGCCAGGACCGGCGCATGCGGCAATGCTTGGAAGCCGCATTCCGGCCACAGGCCGAGCCCGAGCCGCGCCAGCCGAGCCCAGTCGAACAGTTCGCCGGGATCCTGCTTCCTGAGGGGCGCCACATCCGAATGGCCGAGAATTCTGTGCCCGGGGATGGAGTGGCGCGCGACGATCGCCAGAGCCAGTTCCTCCAGCGCCGCCATTTGCGGTTCCGGAAACGCTCGATAGCCCCAGTCATGGCCGGGATTGACCAGTTCGATACCGATGGAGCGGGCGTTGATATTCGTCTCCCTTCCCCAGGATGAGACGCCCGCATGCCAGGCGCGCCGCCCCTCCGGCACCAGCTGGTGAACGCGGCCGTCCTCCGCAATCAGGTAATGCGCGGAGACTTCCGCCTCCGGGTCGCAGAGCCGGCTCAAGGCGGCTTCGGCGCTCTGCATCCCGGTGTAGTGCAGGAGCAGGATATCGATCGGTACGCCCGGGGTGCGGGCGTCGTGATTGGGCGAGGGGGTTTCGCACTGCCTCTGCATCCACTGACCAATATCACAAGCCGAGCGAATGCGCGGTCCAAGCCATAGACGAGAACTTGTCGTCCGGTTATTGCAGCGTTAACCAACCAGCCGCATGGTCCGATGCTTCAAGTCACAAGCGGTCTTTGGGAGCCATGGACAGCATGCGTAGAGTCGCCATCGTCGGAGCCGGCTACATTTCTGCCATTCATGCGGACGCATTGGCCACGATTTCGGGAGTCTCGCTAGTCGCCGCGGTGGATCAGAACCGCGAAGCCGCGGAGCGCTTGGCCCGAAGGCACGGTGTCGGAGCCGTTTACACTAATATCGAGGCACTGATCGCGAGCCGGAGCGTGGACGCCGCCCATGTTGCTGTCCCCCCTCCGCTGCACCGCGCCGTGGCCCAGCCGCTACTGCAGGCGGGCATCGACGTCCTGCTCGAAAAGCCTCTCGCAGCGAACGGCACCGATGCGGAAGCGCTGGCGGCTATTGAAGCCATTGAAGGGGCGGGTCGGCTCGGCGTGAACCAGAACTTTGTCCATCACCCGGCCCATCTGCGCCTGAAAGCCGCGCTATCGAAAATCGGTCCAATAGAGCATGTTCACCTCCTTTACAACGTGCCGCTGCGACAAATAGCCGCGCGACAATTCGGCCATTGGATGTTTGCCGAGCCGAAGAACATCCTTCTAGAACAAGCGGTGCATCCGCTGTCTCAGATCTTGGATCTGATCGGGGCGGTTGAAGAGGTGTCGGCCCTGGCCGGCCCCGGTGTCGACATTGGCCGTGCGACGCTGTTCAGGCCAACTTGGCAAGTGCAGCTGCGCGGTCGGCACGCCAGCGCGGACCTGCAATTTGCCGTCGGTCGAGACTTTCCGTTCTGGCGCATCGATGTAGTCGGCACCGACGGCGTGGCCAGCGCCGACATTCTCGCCAATCGCATGGTCGTCCTCACCCGCAGCCGATATCCGGACTTTTCCGATGTTGCAATCGGTGGCCTCTCAACCGCATTGCAGACTGCAGTTCAGGGAGTCGGCAGTGTCGCCCGCTATGCCGGTTCGCTGGTCAAGGTCACCGGACGGAGCGATCCGTTCTTTCTCAGCATGAGAAACTCAATCGCGGCCTTCCATGCCGGCTACCCCGCCGGCACACCCAGGCTCGACGGCCGTTTCGGCGCCAACTTGGTAAGCCTTTGCGAAAGGATGGCCGCCGTCGTCGGCGGCGCGACGGTCGAAGCTCCCCCACTCCTGCCCTCCGCCGAAACACCGGTGCAGGCGGATATCGCGCTCCTCGGTGGCACCGGGTTCATCGGTGGGCATCTCACGCGCGAACTGGCGGCACGAGGTCTAAAGCTCTCGATATTGGCCCGGAACATCGACGCTCTGCCTGCCGAATATCACGTCCCAAACATCACCCTGGTCCGCGGCGATGTGCACGACCGCGATACGATCTGCCGGGCCATCGGCTCGGCCAAGATGGTAGTGAACCTAGCGCAAGGGGCCGGAGGGGCCAACGACGAAGAGATTGTCGCCAACATCTCGTCGGCCGCTGCTACAGTCACGGAGTGCTGTATCGAACTGGGTGTTGAGAGATTGGTCCACCTCAGCACTATCGCAGCCCTACACCTAGGCAGTCCCAGCCGTGCCATCACGGCGGCAACGCCGACCGACCCGAAGCTAGACCTACGCGCTGTCTATGCACGGGGCAAAGCATTGGCCGAGCATGCGGTACTGGGCAAGGCGCAAGGTAGCGCGCTCTCAGTCGTCATTCTACGACCAGGCATCGTCGTTGGCACCGGCGGACTGCCCTTCCATTCCGGCGTCGGTTTCTTCAACAACGAACAACATTGTCTAGGATGGGACGACGGGCGACACCCTCTCCCCTTCGTACTGGCAGAGGACGTGGCGACCGCGACCGCGGCCGCCCTGACCGCGCCCGGCGCCGTAGGCAGGACCCTCAACATTGTTGGGGATGTGCGGCTAACGGCACGTCAGTACATTGAGGCGCTGGGCCAAGCGATGCGGCGGCCTCTACGCTTCCACGGCAATGCTCCTTGGAAACTCGCGGCGCTGGAAGCCGGGAAATGGGTGCTGAAACAGGCAGTTGGCCGACGGGACGCAGTGCGACCGACCTACTGGGACATCAAATCGCGCGGCCTATCGGCGCCATTCGACACAACTACAGAGAAGGCACTGCTCGACTGGACGCCCATTTCCGATCGGAGCGTTTTCATCGAACGGGCGATGGCGCCCTTCGCCCGGCAAGCCTGACACCGTGAAACCGCCTCGGTTGTTGCACGTCTTCTCCACCCTAGCAGTCGGTGGTCCGCAGCGGCGCTTCGCTCAGATCGCCAACACCCTCAAGGGCAAGTATGAGCATCTGCTAGTCGCCATGGATAGCAACTATGCCGCGACGGCATTGCTGGAAGCTGACGTGTTGTGGGAGAAACTTGACGTCATGGCCGGCCGCCATAAGACGTTGGCAAATGTTCCATTCTTTCGGCGCGCACTCAATGCCCAACAACCGGATGCTCTGGTCACCTACAATTTCGGAGCCACGGAATGGGGGCTGGCCAACCGTCTGCTGCCAATTTGCCGGCACATCCATATTGAGGACGGGTTCGGTCCCGAAGAGGCCCAGCGGCAGTTACCCCGCCGCGTAGCCTTTCGGCGAATTGCGTTGACTGGTCCGCAGACTACGATCGTCGTACCGTCGGAAGGCCTCCACCGGATTGCACTGGGAATCTGGCGACTACCACCGTCGAAGGTACGCCTCATCCCCAATGGAATCGATGTAGCTCGTTTCGCACCGGGACAAAGAAGTATGCAACCCAATGAGAATTCGCCCACAGTTGTCGGAACGGTCTGCGCCCTGCGAGCAGAAAAGAACATTGGCCGCCTCCTCGCAGCATTCGCCGAAGCCGGTCGTCAACGTGCCCTAAAGCTACTTATTGTCGGTGATGGGGCCGAGCGGGCCAATCTCGAGGCCGAAGCCAGAGTTCACGGCATTGCAGATCGGACCGAGTTCACCGGCGCAACCGACAGGCCGGAATATCAACTCGCTCGGATGGATGTTTTCTGCCTATCGTCGGACACCGAGCAGATGCCACTTGGAGTCCTGGAAGCTATGGCGGCAGGACTGCCGGTTGCAAGTGTCGACGTAGGCGACGTTGCGCAAATGCTTTCGCCGGAGAATCTTCCGTTTGTCGTGCCGGCAGGTGATACAGCAGGACTCGCTCGGGTGCTTGGGGAACTTTGCGATGACAAATCCAAGGCCGTCTCAGTCGGCCATCAGAACCGGTCCAGGGTACAGGCTACCTACACGCTATCGAAAATGGTCGAGGCTTACGACCGTCTGTTCAGCGGCATGAACGACTAATTTAACTTGTCCGGTGTGGCACCGGACTGCGGCCCCGCCGCCGGGGCGATCTTCTGCAGGTCGTTCACTTCCTGAGCGATGTCCGATCCGTCAAAGAGGTCGAGCACGGCGAGAGTCGCGTATATCGCGCCAAAGACCCCGGCCCAGCCGACCATCGCGGCGACCACGAAGAACGCCAAGGTCTTGCGCCAGGAATACAACCGCCCGTGACTGCCTGGCTCTTTATCGGCAAAGGTCATCGCCCCGATCCCCACGCGCTTATCTTTTTGTGTACTCGTGTCGGTCACGCCTGGACAAGATATCGCCTGAACCGCCAGCGGAATTCTTGCGTCGGCGCCCCTTCGCCACATGTTCATCATCGCGTCCAATACTAAAGCAAATCTTGGACCATGATAAGAACGCCAGCGTTAGCAAAGAGTTAACATAGGTGATTCGGCTCCATGTATCGAAACTGTAAAATGCTCTGACAAATTCGTGAGCCCTTCAAACTGCATCATCGCGCCCCGTCCGGGATGAGCACAACGCGGATTGTCTGGAGCAGAATGAGCACGTCCAGGAACAGGCTGAAATTCTTGGTGTAGTAGAGATCGTAGGACAGCTTGGCCTTGGCATCGGCAATCGATGCTCCATAGGGATAGTTCACCTGGGCCCAGCCGGTAATGCCCGGTTTCATCCGGTGGCGTTCATCGTAGTAGGGCACGTCCAAAGCCAGCGAGCTCACGAAGAAGGGACGCTCCGGCCGGGGGCCAATGAAACTCATGTCGCCGCGCAGAACACAGAATATCTGCGGAATTTCGTCTATGCGGGTCTTGCGGAGGATGGCTCCCACCCGTGTTATCCGTGAATCGCTCTGTGCCGCCCATTGCGGCCCATGCTTTTCGGCATCCGTGCGCATACTGCGGAACTTGAACAGCACGAACGGCCGCCCCAGCAGGCCGGTCCGCTCCTGTCGATAGAAGATGGGTCCTGGACTGTCGAGCTTCACGACGACAGCGGCGATAAGCGTCACCGGGAGGGTGAACAGCAGGAAGAGGACGCTGACGACCACGTCGAAGGCCCGCTTGCCGAACAGGTCCCAGCCACTCGCCGAGAATCCATCGGAATAGATGAACCAGCTCGGCTCCAACGCATCGAGATCCACCCGGCGGGCCTCGCGCTCGTAGAACGTCAGGTATTCGGTTACTCGCATTCCCCCGAGCTTGATCGCCAGGATTTCCTTGATCGGCAACCCGCGCCGCTCGTCCGTGGCCACGACAACCTCGTCGACGCCGAGGGCGTCGATGATCTCGACCAGCGGACGGTTCGCGGCCCCCAGGGAAGGCAGCGTGTTGTCCGCCGCCGTTTTCACCTCCTCGGCCACGACCGGCAGGAAATGGATGCGCGCAAATGGCTTGTTCTCGGCCTGCCCCATAAGCGCCTCGATACGCGCAGCCCTTTCACCGGTACCGAGCACCAGGACCCGCCGCTTCAGCACGTCGCGACCCAGAATACGAAATATCAGATAGCGGCCGATGCAGGCTGCCACGAAGGCAAGAGAGCCGAATACGACAACCAGGCGGAACTGGACCGCGAGCGAGATCGCGGAGGATTCGCCCGAAAGGCTCATCGCATAGAAGATTCCCCCGAGCATGAAGGAGGCGAGCACGATACACAGTCCCGTCGCGATCAGCAGGCGGATGACATGTCGCAGCGGGTCGGCGATCGACTCCTTGCCATAGAGGCCGAGTGCGTAGAGGGAAGCGAAGGCGATCAGAGGCAGCAGCACGTTCAGAAGCGTGGCGTGCCGGACGACGTCCTGGTAGCCGGCCCCCAAGTAGCTCGTCGCCAAGAAGGCCGCCAGACACAGCAACACCAACTCGATCACGCCGAGGATGATCGAGACGCCATGAATGTTGTGCTTGAAAATACGCATCGGCTTTTCGACTAGTCCCCTCTGCTCCGCCGACGCCTGGACCGAACGCCTATCAACGCGTGGTGGTCAGCCGCTTGCGCAGCGCTTCGGCCGCCGCGCGTTCCTCGAACGCCTCGTCCTTGGCGAGGATTTCATCGAGGATGCGCTTGGCTTCATTCTTCTCGCTCGTCTCGCTGAGCGCAGCGGCGAGGTGAAACTGCACCGATGGCGACTTGCTCGACGAGGCGGCCTTACGCAACGGCTCGACCGCCTTCGCGTGCTCCCCGCGGCCGACGAGAATCCAGCCGTAGGTATCCAGCACCTCGACGGCGTTCGGGGCTATCTTGACCGCGCGATCGGCGTAGGACAAAGCCTTCGCACTGTCCTTGTCGCGCAATGCCCAGGCCGCATTGTTGAGCGCGACGATGTTGTTCGGCGACTTCGCCAGCGCCGCTTCGTAGTGATCGATCGCCTTTGCCGTTTCGTTGGATGTCAGATAGACACCCGCAAGCGCCACCCGAACGGCCTGATCGTCCGGCTTCTCCTTCACCCAGTCCTCGAGCAGGGCACGCCCTTCCGCGCTGCGACCGCCGGCGTCCAGCGCGGCGAACTCGCGCATGACGATGTTGCTCGACGGGGTCTTCATGCGGATCGCACGGAAGCCGTCCGCCGCTTCCTTGTACTGCTTGGCCTGCAAATAGGCTTCCGCCAGCAGGACGGGCGCCACCGTCGATTTCGGCGACACTTCAGTGAGTTCCCTTGCCGCCTTGACGCCGCTCTCGGGACCGCCGGACCGGACCGACAAGGCCACGAAATCCTGCTGCGCCGGAGCGTAAGCCGGATCGGTTCGCGCCGCCTGAAGCAGGGTATTGAGTGCGCCGGGCGTGTCGTCGTTGGCAACCAGCGCGCCGGCCAAACGGTGCAGCGCCGCACCGGATTCCGGGCTGCGCGCCACCATCTGCCTGTAGGTTCCGACAGCGCTCGTACGGTCGCCTGCCGCAATCTGCGCCCGGCCGAGCGCATCGAGTGCCACCGGCGCGCTCTGCGTGATGTCGACCAGTTCGCGCGAAACGATCAGTGCGCGCTCTCCGTCCTTCTTGGCGATGTAGCTGTCGACCAGCCGCAAACGGGAATCGACGGCCTTCGGGTCGGCGAGCCGGGCCTTTTCCAGGCTGGCGATCGCCTCGTCGCGCGCGCCTCGCGAAGTCTGCAGTTCCGCGAGGTAGATGAAGGCACGCTGGTCCTTCGGGTTGCTTGCGATCGCGCTTTGCAGATGGCGCTCAGCCTCCTCGGGCTTCTTCTCACCGATCGCCAACCGGGCCAGGGCAAAGCGAGCGGCGGAGAAATCGGGCTGTGCCTTCAGCGCCGCCTCGAACTGCGCCTTCGCCTTGGGAAAGTTCTGCTGCGCGGCGTAGACAGTGCCTTCGTAGTAGTCCGGCAACGGACTTTGCGGCAGCTTGGCGCGCAGTTCCTTCACCTCCTCCAGGGCCTTGTCGAAGTCGCCTCTTCGAACATGGACCGCGAGCAGGGTCGCGCTGGCCTGGGTAAGGTTCGGATCGCGGTCTATCGCCTGCTCAAGTCCTTCGATCGCCTTCTCCACCTGCCCGCTTCGAAGCTGGCTGAGTGCCGCGCGCGTCTGCAGGCGCGGATCGTCGGGGACACGCTCGGATGCGCGTTCGAAGTACTGGGCGGCGAGATCGCTCTTGCCGAGACGCTGCGCCGCGGTGCCGGCAAGCGACAGCAGTTGAGCGTCGTCCGGCGCCCGGTTGAGAGCCGGCTCCAGAGCGGCATACGCCTTTGCGGCGTCGTTCTTGCGCAGATAGATGGCGCCGAGGATCTTCCGCGCCGGAACACTGTCGGGAACAGAGTTCACGTAGACGCGAAGCCGCCCTTCGGCCAGATCGATATTGTTGCGTGAATAGGCGATGGTTCCCGAGAGATAGAGCGCGGGAAGATAGTCGTTCACGAAGGCCGGCGGCAATCCCTGGAGCAGTTGATCCGCCGTCTCCAGGTCCTTCTTGCGCGTGGCGATCAGCGCCTTGTAGTAAATCGCGAGCGGGCTGCCCTTGACCTTCGCGAGCACGGCGTCCGTGTCCACGGCAGCCTTTTCGTCGTCGTTCGATTGGATATAGAGGCCCGCGCGCGTGAGCCGGGCACCGAGGTTCTCCGGGTTGGCCTCGATCGCCTTGCTGACGAGCGCCAGAGACTCGTCCAGCTTGCCGGCGACCCTGCGCAGATCCGCCTTCGCCAGGAGCGCATCCGAACCATTCGGATCAATCGCTAGCGCCTTGTCGACTTCCGCCTCAGCCTCAGCAGGCTTGCCGGAACGCAACAATGCCCGCGCCAGACCCAGATATCCCCGGGCGGTCGGCGCGAGGGCGAGCGAATCGCGGAACGCGCGGTCGGCCCCCGCCTGATCGTTCATCATCGACATTGCCGTGCCACGCATGGCGGCAACCTCGGCCTCGATCTCCCTGGCGCGGCTCTTCGGCGTAACCTTGTCGAGCACATCCTGGAAACGCCGCAACTGCAGCAGCGCCTCGCCATAGGCCAGAATGCCGGCGCTGTCGTTGTCGGCTCGCTCGACGTAGATGCCCAGTTCCTTCTCGGCGCTGAGCATGTCGCCAGCCTTGAGCTGGGCCTGTCCAAGAGCCAATCGAGCCTCGAGATTGGTCGTGTCATCGCTGACCGCGTTCTTCAGCTTGATCACGGCCGCTCGAACATCGCCCTTCTCGAGCAACAGCCGACCGTCACGTACGTATTCGTCGGAAGACTTACGATCGGCGAAGGCGGGACCGCTCGTCGCGACCAACGTCGCCGCAAGCAGAGCAATTCGGATGCTTCGAGCCGTAAGGTTCATCACTGTTCTCCCTTGGCCTTCGGTCGCGCTCAATGGCCGAAGCACGACATATGCGCGATCGGCGACGAGTTCAGATCTTCACGTCAAGCGTCTTTATCAGATAGTACAGCGTCGGACGTGTGACGCCCAATACCTTGGCTGCCCGCGAGATGTTCCCTTGGGCATGCACCAGGGCTCGCTGGATCGTCATCCGGTCGGTACGGTCGCGAACCTGCTTGAGGTCGAGGATTTCCTCTTCGCCGTCCGATTGAGGCACGAGATCGAGGTCGCCCGCGTTGATGAGCTTGCCTTCGCACATGATAACCGAGCGCTTGAGCCGATTCTCCAGTTCGCGCACGTTGCCCGGCCACGGATGCCCGGTGATCGCCGCGATGGCATCGGGTGCAAACCCGCGCACGGCGCGCTTATAGTTCGAATTGAATTGACCGAGAAAGTAATTCGCCAGCAGTAGCGCATCGCCTTCCCGGTGCCGCAGCGGCGGAACATCGAGACGCACCTCGTTCAGGCGATAGTAGAGATCTTCGCGGAACCGGCCCTCACCGATCATCTTCGCGAGATCCTGATTGGTCGCCGAAACGATGCGGACGTCGACGGGGATCGGCTGCCGGCCCCCGATCCGCTCGATGCGGCGCTCCTGAAGAAAGCGTAGGAACTTGGCCTGCAGGGAGAGCGGCAAATCTCCGATCTCGTCAAGGAACAGCGTGCCCGTATTGGCAACCTCGACCTTGCCGAGCGTGGTCTTGATGGCGCCGGTGAAGGCGCCCTTCTCATGTCCGAACAACTCGCTCTCGAGCAGCGCCTCGGGAATGGACGCACAGTTGATTGCGACGAACGGCTTGGCCTTTCGATTGCTCAGGTCGTGGATGCCGCGCGCCAGCAACTCCTTGCCGGTACCGCTCTCGCCAATGATCAGGACGCTCACATCGGTTCCGGCGATCTTCTCGACCGACCGGCAGACTTTCGTCATCGAGGGGCTGTTGGTAATGAGCCCACCGAGCGAAGATGTGCCGCGGCTCTGCAGCGTCCGATTTTCGGCCTCCAGATCGTGGAGATGAAAAGCCCGGGCGATGATCAATCCAAGTACGTCGATATCGACCGGTTTCCCATAGAAATCATACGCGCCGAGACTGATGGCCTTGACTGCGTTAGCGCGGTCCTCGTTGCCGCTGGCGACAATGATCTTGGTCGATGGGGCGGCCGAGAGGATGTCCTGCAGCAGTCCCAGCCCCTCGCTCGCCCCGTTCTCGTCCGGCGGCAGCCCCAGATCCAGGACGGCGACGGGATAGCCGCCATCACGCGCCCCGAACGCATCCAGGGCCTCGGCCCGCCGTCCGGCGATCACCACGTCATACTGATCCGCCAGCGCCCAACGCATCTGCCGCTGCAGACCTTCGTCATCCTCGACCAGCAGAAGCGGACGCTTGTCGCTCATGACGGCTGCCGATCGGCCGAAGGGTCGCCAGCGTGCCGCGATGTCAGCGGGAGCAGGATCCGCATCGTCGTTCCCTGTCCGCGCCGGCTCTCGACCTCGAGATTGCCACCCATCTCGCGAATGCTCTCGCGAGCCTGATAGGCGCCGATGCCGTAGCCGCCCCCTTTCGTCGAGCGGAATGGGCGGAACAGCTCATCACGTACAAAATCCGCGTCCATCCCTGGTCCCTTATCGATGACTTCAATCATACCATGCCCGGCTCTGACGCCGACGCGCAGCGCGACCGGCGTGTCGTCGGACGTGGCCTCCACGGCGTTCTGCAGCAAGTGTTCCAAAACATTGGTTAATTTGTCGATATCATTCAGTCGGACCGGCACCTTTTCCTGATCGCAACGCACCTTGATGCGGCGATCGCCCGCCAGCCATCGCGTCGCAAGCCCGCGGGCGACCCCCACCAGATCGCCACTCCCAGGCTGCTGCTGGGCGGCCCTTTCGCGATCCACCGCCGCCCTCCCCTGACTGAGTTGCTCGAGCAGCGTTCGCATCTTCTCGACCGAACTGCGCAGGGTCGCCACCAGATCGGCACGAAACTCCGGATTGTCGCCGAATTTCTCCGCATTCCGCACCATCAGCGACTGCTGACCCACGAGGTTTTTCAGGTCGTGCGCGACGAATGCGAACCGCTTGTTGAATTCCTCGAGTTGACGCGCATCCGTGAGGGCGCGGTAGCTCAGTTCCTCAACGAGATAGCTGGCGATTTGGCTGCCGATCAGTCGCAACAGGCCGTAGTCTTCGTCATCCAGATGGCGCGACACCCGAGGCTGCATCAGCACGATGATTCCGACCATGCGATCGCGATGGACCAGCGGGATAAGCAGCCAGGGATCATCGAGACCAGCGAGGACGGGCGCTCCGTCGAGCACGAGATCCGCGGGGACCGTCATCGGATTGGCGAGATCGACGATCCTAGAGTTCGCCTGGAGATGATGCACAACCGAATCATCCGCCGGAAGCGTTGCCACGGGTGCCGGAACGCTCCAGCCTGCCGTGCAAGCGAACTCGGGCCTGGCTCCGTCGCGAAACCAGAGAATCCCCGAATGGCTATCCACCAGATCCGCCACGGCCTTGATGCATCTCGCCTGCAGCCCGAGGAGGTCGTTGTCGGAAGAGATGGTGTTGATCAAGCGATTCCATTCCACCCGATAGTCGTATTTGTAGGAAAAGAAATTCTGGCTAATGAAGAGCTTGACGCCAGAGCGGACGGTGCCGGAAAGAAAGGCCACCGCCAGTGCCAGAACGGCGAGGACCACGAGCACCGCGGCGAGCGTCGTTCCGGCCTCGCCGCCAAATGCGCGCGCATAGGCGCCGACCAGTGCCGTGACGATGAGGTAGAGGCCCGCGGCAACAAGCGTCGCGGAATAGAAGACCACCCGACGGGAGGCATAGAGGTTGACGGCGATTGCCGCGTCGCGGACTGCCGTCACCAGCAGCAATGGAATCAGGGCAACCGATACGAGGGCGCGGGCCGCGAGGACGGAAGGGCTTCCGACGCCGAACAGGTAGGTCACCGAATGGACCATGATATCGAGGAAGAACATGGTGGAGAGGGCAATCAGAAGATATTTGAGCGCCCAGACCTCCGCTTCCGACAGGTTCCTGAACAAATTCTCGACGACTACCAGCCCCAGCACCCCCAATCCGATCGCGAACAGGCGGTCCATCCCGGCCGGGCGTTCGTAGCCGGCAAGCAGCAGCGCCCCGGCGCTCGCGATGGCGAGCGAAACAGCCACCACGATGAAGGTCTGCCACAGGCGCCGGCTTTCCGTGGCAATCGGCCAGGCAAGCATCACGACGAGGGCGATCCAGAGCGTTGACCTCGACACCTCGACGATGCGCGGCCAGATGCCGACGGACAATCCCCATTCGGCCAGCGCGACAGAACCCGCCCACAGACTCGTCGCCAAGGCAGCCATGGCAAACAACAGCGAACCCGTACGCGGCAATCCGCGGATGAGCGCGACAACGGCGGTGGCAAAATAGGCAAAGGCCGCCAGGCCGTGAGTCCAGGCTGCGAGGGTCATGCTGATCCCGCGGTGATGGCGCTCTCAGATCAATTGCGGTTCGAGCGGCCGTAATGGCCATCGATCCACGCGCCGGCCGCATCGCGATGCGGCTTGCTTGCCGAATTGGCCATTACCTGCGCCTGCTCGAAACTGCTTATCTCCGTCACGCCGAATCGAACTATCAGCTGCTCGACAAAACGCGGAAATATCTCACAGAAAAGCTGGAAGTCCTGGATGTCGTCCCGCAACTGGTCATGCATCTGCATCAGCGCCTCGAGGCGCTCGGGCCATGACTTTCCGGCCAGGAGCCGGTAGCAACGTTCTACCAGTTCGGCCGCGAGATCGGGCGTAGGCACAGGATCGGAAGCGGGCATACAGATCCCTTCGCTGGCGGAAGTCTATGTGGTGACGCCCGCCGGGAGCAAGCGGGAGATCGGCCGGCCGGTTCAAACGCTCGGGCTGACACGACGCAGAAAGCTCTCGAACATCCAGACCGACCACAGAAGCTGTGCATGGTCGCGCCGGCCCGACGCGTGAGCATCAACCCGCTCCCGCAGCGCGCTTAAGTCGAACAGGCCCGATTCTCGGATTGCGGCACTATCCACCGCAGCCCGAATCCGCTCGAGGAGCGGTCCGCGAAACCAGTCGGCCAGCGGGATCGAGAAGCCGCTCTTCGGCCGGTACAGCAACTCGGCGGGCACATGCGGCTCAAGGGCGCGCTTGAGTATGTATTTCCGCTCCTGACCGTTCAGCTTGAGCGACGACGGCAGTCTGGTGGCCCATTCGACCAGGGTGTGGTCCAGCATGGGCACCCGGACTTCAAGGGAAACCGCCATACTGGCGCGGTCCACCTTGGTCAGCATCCGGCCCGAGAGCCAGGTCTTCATGTCGGCATAGAGGACTTTGCCGAGCGCATCGTCGGTATCGGCATGGTCCATATGCCCGCGCAGGACATCGATTGCCCTGTGACCCTGCAGATCACGCTTCAACTTGTCGGAGAAGATGGCAGCGCGTTCGGAGTCGGTCATGTCAGATACGCTGATGAAATACGCCTCGGCTGAATCCCGGGCGAGTTCCTGAAAGGTCGTTTTCGCTCGCAGGAATCGTGGCGCCCAGTCGAGCTTGGGGTAGATCGTCCCGAGGGCGCCGAAGACGCCGCGCCGCAGGCCGCCGGGCAGCCATTCCCTCACCTGTTCCTCGCGGCTATGCCAAAGATAGCGGCGGTATCCGCCGAACAGTTCGTCGGCACCGTCTCCCGACAGGGCGACCGTTACATGGCGGCGCGCAAGGCCGCAGACGCGCAGGGTCGGCAGCGCCGAACTGTCGGCGAAGGGCTCATCGTAGATGGCACCGAGATCGTCGATCGGACCGAGGGCCGTCGCGTCCACCTGTTCCACGTGATGATCGGTGGCGTAGCGCCGCGCCAGCTTCTCGGCGTAGGAAGA
>JALHMN010000014.1 GCA_022844005.1 bacterium
GTCGGCGTGCTTCATCTCGCCGATCGATTCTTCGTAAATCTTCTTGCCGAGGCGGTCGAAGCCCCAGTGCTTCATCATGCGGGCGTGCAGGAAATACTGGTTGATCGCCGTCAGCTCGTTTTTCAGGAGCTTGTTGAGTTCGGCGATGATCTGCGGGTTGCCCTTCATGGCAAACCTCCTTGTTTGGATAAGACGGTCCTCACAGATACTCGCCGATTCAGGTGACGCAACCTCAGAGTGAGCGACTGAGAAACGTTCGCTGAATAAATCGCGCGTGACGCTTCGAAGCCCAGCGAGTGCGAACGACTTGCCACGATTCTGGCGCTTGCGCGCTCGCCGGAGGCCGCCGCCGATCCCACACGGCGAATCGGGGCTTTAGGATTTTGCGGGAAAAATCGTAGCGCCATCGCAACGCGCAACGTCATAAGGTGAGGTGCGTTCATGTCGGACGCCGCCCGCCCGGGACGATCCGGGCCAGCCAGCTAAGGATAGCGTTATGTCCAATTTCACTCTTCCGAAACTCCCCTATGCCGATGACGCGCTTGCGCCGGTGATTTCGGCCAACACCATCTCCTTCCACTACGGCAAGCATCACAAGGCCTATGTCGACAAGCTGAACGAACTCGTCCCGGGCACTGCGTACGAAGGCCTGTCGCTCGAGGACATCATCAAGAAGTCGGCCAAGGACGAAAAGGGCAAGGCGATCTTCAACAACGCCGGCCAGATCTGGAACCACACCTTCTACTGGAACAGCATGGCGCCGAAGGGCGGCGAGCCGACCGGCAAGATCAAGAGCGCGCTCGACGACAGCTTCGGCGGTCTCGATGCCTTCAAGGCCGCCTTCAAGGCGGCGGCCGTCGGACAGTTCGGCAGCGGCTGGGCATGGCTCGTGAAGGGCGCCGACGGCAAGCTCAAGATCGAGACGACCGCCAACGCCGACACCCCGATCGCCCATGGCGGCACCCCGCTCCTCGTCGCCGACGTATGGGAGCACGCCTACTACCTGGACTTCCAGAACCGCCGGCCGGATCACGTCCAGGCCTGGCTCGACAAGCTCGCGAACTGGTCGTTCGCCGAGACGAACCTAGGGTAAGGAGTCTTCAATGTTGGGCACCATTCTTCTGATCGTCCTGATCCTCATCCTGATCGGGGCGCTGCCGACCTGGCCGCACAGCAGCGGCTGGGGCTACTACCCGAGCGGTGGTATCGGACTGGTGCTCATCATCGTCGTCATCCTGCTGTTGATGGGACGCATATAGCGGCCCATCCCGCAGTCCAAGGGGCGCCTTCGGGCGCCCCTTCTATTTCCGGCCGCAGGCCTCAGTACCTGAAGGTGAGGTTGATCGAGCCGAACTGGGTAATGCGATCGCGCTGGTAGAATTCAGGGGTGCGAACGATCTGGGTGTAGGAGATCCGCATGCCGCCCCAGAGAACTGCCAGCCCAGCCTGCACTTCGCCGACGAAGGGACGGTGTCCCACGCGCTGGCTGAAGCCGTCGGTATTGCCGTCCAGGAAGATGTTGCGGGCAACCGCCTGCCCGTCGACCCCTGCAAACAGATACCAGCCGAAGCTTCCGTCGCCGATGAAGGCGTCCGATCCGGGCAGCGCCGGCCGCGCGCGCGTGGGGCCGAAATCGTCCCGCAGGTTCTTGCCGATGCGCGCCGTGCCGCCGACGCTGCCGTAGGTCGCGACGTTGCCCACCGCCACGGCCGCGCGCGGGATGAAATCCACCTCGAGCTTGGGATTGTTGATCAGGACGGCGCGGCCGGTGCGCCAGCGCCGTTCGAAAGTGAGGCCGACCGTCGGCTCGTTGTGGAGCTGATTGCCCCAACCATAGGCGGGCGACACGCCGATCAGCCTATGGAAGTTGTTCTGCACGAACTCGCCGCCCGCGGCCGGGCCGATGACGCCGAGGTCGAGCTGCAGCGTGTCGAGCCGGGTCGGCTCGTCGAAGCCGGACCGGGGATCGTGGCGCTTATACGTGTACTGCAACGCGAAGCTCGCATAGAGCCAGGCGGCGTAGGGCCGGTCGTTGTAGATCGGGTAGGATACATCGGTGTTCTCCGGCGTGTAGATGTTCTGGCCGGCGGAGATGGCGATGCGGCGAATGACGGAATCGGCCGGGGCTTCCCCCAGAAAAGTCGGAATGGTGGTCATCGCCACGATGCCCTGCGGCATCTCGGTGATGGCCGGTGACAACCAGCCGATCCTGACGCCGCTGGTATAGTCACGATCCGATTTGACGAAGCGGTTGAAGACGTCGTTTTCGACCTGGAACGTGTAGATGCTGCGCTGTTCGTCCTCGGTCGCCGACGCACGCGGCGGCGGCTTCGACTCGTCCGAGGAGGGGGCCTGCGCGAGCGCCGAAGCGTCACAGGCGAGAAGGGCTGCCATCGCCAGCGCGATGGTCTTGGCGAGGCGGTGGTGCATTCCCGCAGGAACGCACCGTGTGCCGACAGGTTGCGGTCAGCGAACGTTCACCGTGGCTGCCCGATCCCAGAGGTCGGCCCGCCACCACAGGGCGATCACCAGGGTGAAGACGATGCCCAGCGCGCTGTAGAGGGTACCGGTCGCCGTGAAACCGGCCCATTCGACCAGCGGGCCCGACAGCAGCAGGCCGAGCGGCATGCCGTAGACCGCCACCATGCGCACGCCCATGACGCAGCCGCGCAGCGCGGGATTGGTGACACGGAGCAGGATGACCGACATCGGGATCATGCAGAAGCTCTGGAAGAGCCCCGCGCCGAACAGGACGATCTCCCCCATCAGCGGCGTCGTAAGCCACGAAAAGACCAGGTTGAGCGACAGCCAGACGAGCGTGCAGACGATCATCGTGCGCGCCGGCCGGATATGGGCGCCGTACAGGGACACCAGGATCGACCCCGTGAGGGCGCCGCCGGCAAAGCAGGCGATCAGCCAGCCGAGCCCGGTCTGGTCCATCCGGTAGATGTCCTTGGCGACGTAGGCGAGCAGCGAGCCGGTCAACGGATAGGCCGCGAAGTTGACGAGGAAGGCCAGCAGCATCACGGCACGCACGACAGGCGTCGACCAGACATAGGCAAAACCCTGCCGCAACGCCCCGAGCGCCGATGGCACGACCTCCCCTTCACCGAGAATGCGCAGGCGCCGCGTCCCGACCCCCAGGGTCAGCGCGAGGCACACGGCGTAGACGCCGCAGACCGCCACGTAGGCGAGACCCGAGCCAAGAGCCGCGACCAGGGCGGCGCCCGACAGGGCGCCGACGATGCGCGCCGAATCGGCGGTCGTCCGCGACACGCCCATGGCGCGCATCAGATAGTCGGCCGGCATGGTCTCGCCGACCAGGAGGTTGCGCAGCGTGATGTCCGAGGGACGCACCAACCCCATGATCGTGGCCAGCAGGAACACCGGCACCGGCGACGCTGCGCCGCTCAGGAACAGGACCGCGAGGCCGGCCGCAAGGACCAGATAAGCCGTCCGCATGAGGAGCAGGACGTTGCGATTGCCGATCCGGTCGCCCGCCATGCCGAACAGAGGAGAGATCAGCGTGCCGAGGAACTGCAGCGAGCCGAACACCGCCAGCGCCAGGACAGAGCCGGTCGAAACCAGCACGAACCAGCCCAGGATGACGGTTTCCATCTCGAACGCCCAGGAGGCGAGAAGGTCGGCCGGCCACTGGAAGCGAAAGCTCCGAATCCGGAAGGGCGCCAGGGCGGGCGCGCGTGCAATGAGGCTCAATTCCTGTTCGTTCCCTCTCCCTGCGCCTTTCATCGGAGCGCTTCGGGCAAAATCGAAGCTGCGCTTTCACGCCATCGACTGCAATAATCCACTAGGCATGGCGCATCCGCACTAATGGCTGGGCTCGGCCTCACAAAACCCTAATTCTAGTGGTCCTATTGCGCGCTCTCACCTGTGGAAATGAGCGTCTCCCGGTTGCGTTAGGGGCCGGCTCAGAGCATTGTGACAGTGGATGCCGTCAAGCGGTAAGTTGCACTAGAACCGCGCGCGGGAGTTTTGACTTGGAGAAGTCCGCGATGGGCGGTGCCGTGAAGCGTACGAAGTTCCATTTGATCCTGATCAAGCCGACTCATTACGATGACGACGGCTATCCGATCACGTGGCTTCGGTCGCACATCCCCTCGAATACCCTGGCCGCCCTTTACGGGCTGGGCGAGGACTGCCGCAGCCGCAACGTGCTGGGCCCTGACGTCGAGATCGTCATCCACCCGATCGACGAGACCAATACCCGGGTCCGCCCCGACCGCCTGATGGCCAAGATCGAGCGCAGCGGCGGCAAGGGCCTGATTTGCCTGGTCGGCGTCCAGACCAACCAGTATCCGCACGCGGTCGATCTGGCCCGCAAGTTCCTGAAGGGCCGCTTCCCGGTGGCCATCGGCGGCTTCCATGTGTCGGGCTGCCTGTCGATGCTGCCGGTGATCCCGCCCGAGATCCAGGAAGCCATGGACATGGGCGTCTCGATCTTCGCCGGCGAAGCCGAGGAAGGCCGCTTCGACCTCGTGCTGCGCGACGCCATGAACGGCACGATGAAGCCGCTCTACAATTACATGGACGATCTGCCGGGCCTCGAGGGCGCGCCGACCCCGCACCTGCCACCGTCGGCGCTGGCCCGCAACGAAGGCGGCATGTCGAGCTTCGACCTCGGCCGCGGTTGCCCGTTCCAGTGCTCGTTCTGCACCATCATCAACGTGCAGGGCCGCAAGAGCCGCTTCCGCACCGCCGACGATCTGGAAGCGATCGTCCGCGACAACTACAAGCAGGGCATCACGTCGTTCTTCATCACCGACGACAACATGGCCCGCAACAAGCATTGGGAGGATTTCTTCGACCGGCTCATCGAGCTGAAGGAGAACGAAGGAATCCAGCTGTCCCTGATCATCCAGGTCGACACCCAGTGCCATCGCATCCCGAACTTCATCCACAAGGCACGCTGGGCCGGCGTCTATCGCGTGTTCATCGGCCTCGAAAACGTCAACCCGGACAATCTGCTGGCTGCCAAGAAGCGCCAGAACAAGATCACCGAATACCGCAAGATGCTGCAGGCGTGGCACACCAGCGGCGCCTCGACCTGGGCCGGTTATATCCTGGGCTTCCCGGGCGACACGCGGGCGTCGATCCTGCGCGACATGGAGATCATCAAGAAGGAGCTGCCGCTCGACATCCTCGAGCTGTTCATGCTGACGCCGCTTCCCGGCTCCGAGGATCACCAGACCCTGTGGAAGCAGGGTGTCTGGATGGACCCCGACCTCAACAAGTACGACGTCCATCACCGCTGCGTGCACCATCCGAAGATGAGCGACGCGGAGTTCGAGCAGGTCTATCGCGAAGCCTGGAAGTCCTACTACACGCCCGAGCACATCGAGACGGTGGCACGCCGGCATGGCGCGATCCCCGGCCGCGACCCTGCCGAACCCGCGCGCTTCATGACCATGTTCAAGATCATGTTCGAGGCCGAGGGCGTGCATCCGCTGGAAGGCGGCGCGGTGCGCATGAAGTACCGCCTCGACCGCCGTCACGGCCTGCCGATCGAGCCGATCGGCTTGTTCCACTACAAGGTGGCGAAGGACTTCTGGCGCAAGCTCAAGATCTACACGCGCCTCACGCTGCAGGGCATCGCCATCGGCCGCAAGGTCAAGAACGATCCCAAGCGCCTCGAGTATACCGACCTCGCGCTGCAGCCCGTGATGGATGATGACATGGATAAGCTGTCGCTGTTCGCCGAGACCTCGGGCGGCGGCGCGGCCGTCAACAAGCGTCGCGGCGAGGATCTCGCCCGCGCCAAGGTCGCCGCGCAGCAGAACCAGCGCCTCGCCGCCGCGGAATAGCTTCCCGCCTCGAGCTGGCGGCGCGTGCTCTGCGCCGAGCCGCCAGTCTCCCTCGAATGCTCTAGTGAACCACCGGCGGCGTGACCTCGCCGAGCCCGTCCGCCGTGGTGGCCGAGATCGTCGTGCGCACCATCGAGCGTTCGCGCGTATAGTCCCACGGCCGGCCGCGATGGAGCATGGCGCGATTGTCCCACATCACCGCGTCGCCCTGGCGCCACTTGTGACTGTAGACGAACTCCGGCCGAGTCGCCTCGTCGAGCAGTTGCGACAGGAGCTGGCGGGCATCGCGATCGTCCATGCCGTCGATCGCATAGGCGTGGCTGGCGACATAGAGCGCCCGGCGGTCGTTGTCCGGATTGCGCCAGTTCAGCCGCCAGCGCACCGGCGGCAGCGCCTTGCGCTCCTCGGCATTGGCAAGGTCGGGATGGATCTGGTCGCGGCTGTTGGCGTAGGAATGGGTCGCCACCGCGTTCTTCAGCCGCTCCTGCATGTCCGCCGGCAGTCGCTCCCAGGCCAGGCGCGTCGACGTATACTCGGTCTCGCCGCCCGCGCCCGGCAGCACGCGCGCGGTCAGCACGGAGGCCAGCGCCGGCGTCTTCTTGAACGAAGAATCGGTGTGCCACAGCGCATTGGCCTTGGCGATCAGCACCTGGCGATGATCGGGCGGTACGATCTCACCCTGTTGGCCGACATTGGTCAGGCGCGAATAGAAGCTGTTGGCGCCGAGCGACGCGACCTTGGTCAGTTCCAAAGGCCCGAAGGCGCGGCTGTAGGCGACCTGGATGTCGTCGGCGATCTCCTGATCGCGGAACACAAGCAGTGAATGCGTCTCGAAGGCGTCACGAACGGCCTTGTAGGCTTGGGCATCGGTCGCGACGTCCAGCAGCGATACGCCCTTCACCTCGACACCAAAGCCGGGTCCCAGCGGAACCAGTTCCATCGCGTTCCTCCTCGCGGTTTCTTTATGGCGGGGATTTTATCGCACCGGCACGGCACGCGGCTATAGTACGATTCTTGCATCCGAGGCATTGCTGATACCCAGATGGCCGTTCGCCCCACACCCGCTCCCCGCCTCGCGTTCGTATGCGCCGCCACGCCGGCGGCACGAGAGGCCAAGGGCCGCCTCGAAATGCAGTATGGCGCCGCCACCACCGCCGAGGCCGACATCATCATCGCGCTGGGAGGTGACGGTCTGATGCTGCAGGCGCTGCATCGCAACATGCGGCGCCTGAAGCCGATCTACGGCATGAATCTCGGCACGGTCGGCTTCCTGCTCAACACCTACAAGGAAAACGGCCTGCTGCAGCGCCTCAAGAAAGCCCGGCAGGTCGAGCTGACGCCGCTGCGCATGCTGGCGACCAACACGCGCGGCAAGATCGAGGAAGTCCTCGCGATCAACGAGGTGTCGTTGCTGCGCTCCAGCCGTCAGACCGCACGCATCGAAGTGGCGGTCGACGGCAGAAAGCGCCTGCCCGAGCTGCATTGCGACGGGGTGCTGGTGGCGACGCCCGCCGGCTCGACCGCCTACAACCTCTCCGCCCACGGTCCGATCCTGCCCTTGGGCGCCGGGCTGCTGGCGCTGACGCCGATCAATGCCTTCCGGCCGCGACGCTGGCGCGGCGCGCTGCTGTCGCGAACCTCCAAGGTCGAATTCACGATCCTCGATCCGAAAAAGCGTCCCGTCGCGGCGGCGGCCGACTCGGTGGAGATCGCCAACGTCGCCCATGTCGCGGTGACCGAGGCCAGCGACACGCGACTCACCCTGCTGTTCGACCCCGAGCACGATCTCGAGGAACGGATCCTCAAGGAGCAATTCGCTCCTTGAGCGGCAAGGACACCTCCTTCAAGCCCGAGAAGAAGAGGATCATCGGCCACGAGGGCTGGCAGCCTCTCGCGCTGGCGCTCGTCATCGGCACGGCGGGCGGCTTCGTCTTCGACTGGCTGCGCATGCCGCTCGCCTGGATGCTGGGCGCCTGCGTCTTCTCCACGGTGGCCGCTTTCCTCGGCCTGCGCGTCGGCATGCGGGTGCGGCTGCGCCAGGGCATGATCATCATCCTGGGCGTGCTGCTGGGCTCGGGCTTCACGCCGGAACTCGTGCAGCGGCTGGGCGAATGGGCCGTCAGCCTCTGTGTCCTCACCGGCATGACCATGACCGGCGCCACGCTCTGCTACGCCTGGCTGCGGCGCGTCACCGACTGGGACAAGGTCACCTGCTACTTCGCCGCCATGCCGGGCGGGCTGAACGACATGACCATCATGGGCGGCGCCATGGGCGGCCAGGAGCGCGCGATTGCGCTCGCCCACGCGCTGCGCATCCTGACCGTCGTCCTCACGATCCCGGTCTGGTACCGGCTGGTGAACGGCGCGCAGACCAGCGTGCTGACCATGGTCCATGGACCGACGGGCAACGACTGGAAGGATTATGCCGTGCTGATCGGCTGCGGCGTGATCGGAGCGATCGTCGGCCGCCTGCTGCGCCTGCCCGCCAGCTTCATGATGGGGCCGATGATCGTGAGCGCCATCGCGCATCTCGGCGGACTCACAAGCTCCCAGCCCCCGGGCTTCCTGGTCGCGGCGGCGCAGGTCGTGGTCGGCACCGGCATCGGCTGCCGCTTCGTCGGCACCAACTTCGACAGACTGCACAAGGAGATGGCAGCCTCCATCGGCGCCGCCTTCATCCTCATCGCCTGCGCCGTCGGCTTCGCCGAGATCACCGTGGCGCTGACCGGCCTCAACCTCGACGCCACCGTCCTGAGCTACGCCCCGGGCGGCTTCGCCGAGATGAGCCTGATCGGTCTGGCGCTGGGCATCGAAATCGCCATGGTGGCGACCCACCATCTGTTCCGGCTGTTCCTGATCATCATCACCGGACCGATCGTCTTCCGGACGATCCTGGGACGCGCGCGCCGCTGATCGGCCTCCCCGCGGTATCCAGGTACCTGCCGCTGAACACCCCAAAAGTCATTTCATTTATTTCGTTTGTTTCGGTTATTTCGATTGTGCCTCCCGCGATACCGCCGCGGCACACCCCAACAGAGCCGGGCTTTCGCATATGAGGTAAGGGTCCCTCACTGCGTTCGGGATGACACCGTTTGTTTGATCGGCGCACTGCGCAAATCCCAACACAATTGTCACCCCGAACGCAGTGAGGGACCTTTCGCTTTCTTAGAAGGGCCAACTCCTCCAACCCTTCTGAGCCATCTGCGATTGCCTTGCCCAGCAGAGGGGCGCCGCTCCAAACCCGGACGCGCTAGGCCCGTACCGTAATCCCGCCGTCGACCACCAGCAGGTGGCCGTTCACATAGGACGATTGATCCGAGGCGAGGAACAAGGCGGCGTTGGCGGTGTCCCAGCCGGTGCCCATCTTGCCGGTCGGCGAGGCGCGGTCGCGAATCTCGATCATCTTCTCATAGGCCTGGTTATGGTCCTTCTCGCTCTTGGCATACTGCTCGGCCAGGAAGTCGATCATCGGCGTGTGCATCAGGCCGGGCAGGATCGCGTTGCAGCGGATGCCCTTCTCGGCGTACTGCGAAGCGATCGCCATGGTGAGCGAGTTCACCGCGCCCTTGCTCGCATTGTAGGCCAGGTAGGAAATCCCCTTCGGGCTGCGGATCGAGGCGATCGAGCTCACGTTCACGATCGCGCCCCTGCCCTGCGCCTCCATGATCGGCAGCACATGCTTGGCGGTGAGGAAGAAGCTCTTCACGTTGACGTCGAACACGCGGTGCCACTCATCCTCGCTGAGCTCGACCGGCCCGCCCTGCGAGCCGATGCCGACATTGTTGTCGAGAATGTCGACCCGGCCCCACTTCGCCATGCAGGCGTCGACCATGGCCTTCACGTCGGCATTGCTCGAGGCGTTGGCCTCGTGCGCGATCGCAAAGCCGGGACCGATTTCCTTCTCGATCAGCCCCACCGTCTCCTCGGCGGCGGCCCGCTTGAGATCGACGCAGAACACCCTGGCGCCCTCGCGCGCGAAGGTGATCGCCGTGCACTTGCCGTTGCCCCAGCCCGGCCCGCTCGAGCCCGCCCCGACGACGATCGCCACCCTGTCCTTCAGCTTGCCTGACATGCCGCTCCGCTCCCGCTTCATCTTCCTCTCCCGTCTTTTGGGGAGGGAAGGATTGAGATCGAGCGTAGCACGAACGGCCGGTCTGGAATCAGGGTGACGATGCGACACGCCCTGTCCATGATCGTGGCCATGGACACGAACCATCACGAGACGATGATGCGGCAGGCACTCGAACTCGCCGCCGTCGCGGACAAGGAAGGCGACATGGGCGTTGGCGCGGTGATCGTGCGCGAGGGCGAAATCGTCGGCCGCGGGCGCAACCGCATCCACACCGGCAATTCGCTGATCCATGCGGAGACCGACGCCATTTCCGATGCATGCCGCACGCTTGGCACGGACGACTTGTCAGGCACGACGCTCTACACCACGGTAGAGCCTTGTCCGATGTGCGCCGGCGCCTTGTTGAACGCCAAGGTCGGCCACTGGGTGCTGGGCCTTCGCTTCAAGACGGTGGGACGCACCTTCGGCCGCTACTCCGTCGAGACGTTTGCCGAGTTCGTGGGCGCCGACATCAAATTCACGACCGGCATCCTCGAGGAGGACTGCCTCTCTCTGCGCAGCCGCTACTTCGCGCGCAAGTGATGGGTGAGCGCGAGGGCCAAGCAGTGCCTTAGCGCACCCAAGGGCGGCCGGTCCTCGGGCCCGAACCTGATAGCCCGCTTGCCGTCAAACGCGAAGGTGTCCGGATAGAGCTCGCGGAACTGGCCGATCAAGCCGCTCTGGCAATGGAAGTAGACGGCGTAGCCGCCGCTGTCGCCCTTCAGCCGGTCGATGCGCACCGTGGTGCCGCTGCCCGTCTCCTCGGTGAGATAGCTTGGCTGGCCCCATTTCAGCGTCTCTGTCAGAACGCCGACGCCGTCGGTCGTGGCCGCCACATCGAAGATGGTCTCGCGCAGCGCCATCAGCCGGGCACGCACCTCCGGCAGATAGGCCTTGAACGTCGCGGCCACCCTGGGATCGCCAAACCGTTTCATGGGAAGAGCCTAGCACGAACCTGCTGGGCCGGGCTGGCGAGCCGGGCGCTCGTGTGGGAGGCTCTCTCCAAGCAAGAATGAATCGGAGGAGCGTCCATGCGTCGTCGTGCGTTCACCGCCTCGGCTTTTGCAACCGCGCTCGCGTCGCCCGCGATCGCCCAGGCGCCCTGGCCCGCCAAGCCACTCCGCCTCGTCATCCCCTATCCGCCCGGCGGACCGTCGGACGTCTCGAGCCGGATCGTCATGGAGCGTGCCGCCCAGCTGCTGGGCCAGGGCGTGCTGTTCGACAACAAGGCCGGCGCCTCGGGCATGATCGGGGCGGAGTTCGTGAAGAACCAGCCGGTCGACCATCACACCTTCCTCACGACGACCACGGCGATGGTCTGCATCACGCGACACCTGCAGCCGATCCCGTTCGACCCCGATCGCGACATCGTCCCGGTCTCGCGCATGACGACCTCGTGGGGCGCCTTCGCCGTCCATCCTTCGGTGCCGGCCGATACGGTCGCGGAGTTCGTGGCCTATGCGAAGGCCAATCCGGGCAAGCTCAACTACGGCTCGGCCGGGCTTGCCACGATCACCCATCTGTTCGGCGAGATGCTCTGCCTCGAAGCCGGCATCCGGATGACCCACGTGCCCTATCGCGGCAGTGCGCCCGCGACCAACGCGTTGCTGGCCGGCGAGATCCAGGCGCAATTCGACCAGACGACCCTGCCGCACATCAAGGCGGGCAAGCTGCGGGCCCTCGCGATCCTCGCCGAGGTGCGCCACCCGGATTTCCCCGACGTCCCGACCCTGCAGGAGACCGGCTACGGCAAGGAAAGCGGCGATTCCTGGTTCGGCATCCTCGCCCCTGCCGGCACCTCACCCGAGGCGATCGCGCGGCTCGACAAGGCGATTGCCGATGCGCTCCGCGCGCCCGACATCGTCGCCAAGGTCCACAATGGCGGCATGCGCGTGACCTATCTCGATCCGGCGGACTTCAAGGCACGCATCGGCGTCGAGAGCAGCATGTTCGGCGCGATCATCAAGAAGGGCGACATCAAGCTGCCCTGACGATTGCGGACTTCGCCCTTCACGATTTGCGGCGGGGCCGGGGCTGCGACGACCATACGCCCGGCCAGAGGAGCGACAGCAGCAGCACGGCCAGAAGGCCGCCGCCCGCCGTCACGAAGGCGAAGCGATAGCCCGCGAGGAAGCCGCCCATGTTCATGAAACCCTGCGCGCCATGGGCCTGCAGCGCCGTCAGCACCGAGGCGCCGGCGACGATGCCGATCGTGCGCGTGAGCAGCGAGAGGCTGCCCGCGACGCCGCGGTCGCGGGCCGGCAGGGTGGCCGTCACGATGTCGGTATAGGCGACCGTCAGCAGGCCCTGCCCCATCCCCTCCAGTACCAGCAATGCCGCGACGACGAGAACCGGCGTGTCGATCCCGGTGAAGCCCAGAGGCAGCAGGCCGAGCCCCACGCAGGCAATACCCGCAATGACGGTGGGGCGCTGGCCGATGCGGTGCACCAGGAAGGCCGAGAGCGGCGCTCCGGTCAGGCTGCCGCCATAGGCCATCGCCAGCACGATGCCGACGCCCAGCGGCGTCAGCTTCAGCACGTTCACCAGGTAATAGGGCGTCAGCAGCAGGATGGCGAAGCCCGCGAGGTTGGCGAGCGCATTGAGCACGTTCGGGATCGTGAAGCGCGGATCGGCGAAGAGCGACGGCCGGATGATCGGCTCCGGCACCCGGTTGGCGCGGCGGACATAGGCCACGATCAGCACCAGCGCGACGATGGCCATCGCCAGGGCCCACGGGCCCGGGATCTCCCTGCGCTGCGAGAAGGTGAGCGACAGGAGCAGCGTGCTCATGCAGGCCGCCAGCAGCACCGCCCCAACGGCATCGAACGGGCGCGAGTCGGGCTTGGGCGAGGGCAGCAGACCCGACAGAGCGAGCGTCACGAGGGCGAGCGGCACGCGCACCCAGTAGACGGCGGGCCAGCCCCACAGCTCGACCAGTGCGCCTCCCAGGAAAGGGCCGATGGCGGCCGCAATGGCCATGGTACTCGCAAACCCCGCCAGCGCCTTGGTGCGATCGCTCTCGGGAAACAACGAGGTGGCCAGTGCGGGCGTGCAGGACAGCGCCAGCGCCGTGCCGATGCCCTGGACCCCGCGCGCCCACAGGAACAGCGGCCAGTCCGGCGCCGCCGCGCAGGCCGCGCACCCGAGGGCGGAGATCGCGAGGCCGATGCGGAAGATCAGCCGGTGACCGAACAGGTCGCCCAGCTTGCCGCAGACCAGCATCAGCGAGCCGTAGGTGAGCACGTAGCAGATCACGAGCCACTGCACGTCGCCCAGAGCGACCTTGAAATGGGCCGTGATGGCCGGCAGTGCCACGTTCACGGCGATGTCGAGCGGGGCGAGCGACGCACCCAGCCCGACGATGGCGAGGCCGAAGGCGGGCTTCATGCCCGCAGCCGGCTCAGAGGTGCTTCTTCAGGAATTCGAGCATCCTCTCCCACGCCGCGTTCGCCGACTTCACGTCGTAGGCCTCGCTGCGCTCGTTGGCGAAGGCATGCGCGGCGTCGTAGCGGAAGATCTCGGGGCTCTGGCCGGCGCCCTTCATCGTCTTCTCGAGCGCGTCGACGGCCGCCGGCGTGCACCAGTCGTCCTGGTTGGCGAAGTGGCCCTGCAGCGGCACCGTGATCCTGGCCGGGTCGGCAAGCTGGCCCGGCGGGATGCCGTAGAAGGGCACGCCGCAGGAAATGCCGCCCACGCGGGCACAGGCCGCGATGGTGAGCGCGCCGCCCATGCAGAAGCCCATCACGCCGACCTTGCCCCCGAGACCTGCCAGGTGCTTCACCGCCCCGGCAATGTCCTGGTCGGCGGCGCCGACGAAATCGAGGCCGCTCATCATGTGGTTGGCCTCGTCCGGCTTCTGGGTCACGCGGCCCTTGTAGAGGTCGGGCGCCAGCGCATTGTAGCCCTGCCGCGCAAACCGGTCGGCGACGCCGCAGATCTGGTCGTTGAGACCCCACCATTCCTGGATCACGACGATCCCCGGCCGGCCCTTCCCGGCCTCGGCCAGATAGCCCTTGCAGGTCGATCCGTCGGGACGCTCGAAGTCGATCAGACTGCCCATGTGTTTGTCCTCCTGAATGTCTTTGTCGCCAAAAGATGCGTCGCTTCGCCCAGCATGACAACATTCCTCATTACGTAATCATTTCATGTTCCTCTCCCCCTTGGGGGAGAGGCTAGGTGAGGGGCGCTTGCCAAGAGAGCTTGTTCGATCTCCGCCCATATGCCTTCCCGATTCTCGACGACTTGATTTGCCCAGAACCGCAGTACACGCCATCCGTCCCGTTCCATCGCCGCCGTGCGTCGATTATCGGCGTCAATTTGGAAAGCATGATGATCGCCATCGATTTCGATAACGATCTTAAGCGATATGCAGGCGAAATCGGCAAAGTACGGACCGATGGGATGCTGCCGCCTGAATTTGAACCCATGCAGGCGACGCCCTCGAAGAAGCTCCCAGCAGATTCGCTCTGCGCGGCTGCCATCGCGACGCAGTTCTCGGGCTCGCGCAGTCGCTTCGTCCTGCATTCCCCCTCACCTAACCTCTCCCCCAAGGGGGAGAGGAACATGAAACCGATGATTCAGAGAAGTTTTCTGAGCTCCGTCTTCAGGATCTTGCCGTAGTTGTTCTTGGGCAGCGCCTCGATGAACTTGTAGTCCTTGGGGCGCTTGAAGCGGGCGATGTTGTCGAGGCAGAGCCTGTCGAGCTCGGCGGGCGAGAGGGTCTGGCCGGCGCGCGCGACGACGAAGGCCACCACCTCCTCGCCCCATTCCGGATGCGGGCGGCCGACCACCGAACATTCGGCAATGCCGGCATGGCGGTTCAGCACGTCCTCGATCTCGCGCGGATAGATGTTGGAGCCGCCCGAGATGATCATGTCCTTGGAGCGGTCCTTGAGCGTGAGCAGCCCCTCCTCGTCGAAGGCGCCGACATCGCCGGTCCACAGCCAGCCGTCGCGCAGCGAGCGTGCCGTCGCCTCGGGATCGTTCCAGTAGCCCGCCATCACCGGATCGCCTTTCGCAATGATCTCGCCGACCTCGCCGACGGGAAGCCGGCGTCCCGCCTCGTCGACCACCCTCACCTCCATGCAGGAGTCCGCGCGGCCCGCCGAGGCCAGACGCTGCTCCCAGCGCGGATGGGTGCGGTCCCCGTGATACTCGCGGCTGAGATGGGTGATGGTCATCGGGCTCTCGCCCTGGCCGTAGAGCTGCATCAGCTTGTTGCCCAGAAGATCGAGCGCGCGCTTGAGATCCGAGACGTACATCGGCGCACCGCCATAGGTGATGAGCCTCAACGCCTCGGGCTGCAGCTCGGCCACGCTGCCATGCTCGATCAGCCGCTTCACCATGGTGGGCGCGAGGAAGATCGAGCATTGCGGCCAGCGGTTCATCAGCTCGACCGTCTCGGGCACCTCGTACTTGCCGCTCTCGGGGAAGACCTGCACCGAGCCGCGCGCCAGCATCGCGAAGTTCCACAGGCCCGAGCCATGGCTGATGGGTGCGGCATGCACGATCGAGCCGCCGGGCGGCGGACGGTCGACATCGGCGAAGTAGTTGAGCGTCATCGCCAGCAGATTGCGATGCGTCAGCGTCGCGCCCTTCGGGCGGCCGGTGGTGCCCGACGTATAGAACAGCCACGCCGGGTCAGTGGGCTCGGCATCGGCGATCGGGCTCGGATCGCCCACCGCCATGAAGGTGTAGGAGCGCGTCGTGACATCGACGATCTCCTTCAGCGCGGGCGCCTCCCTTGCGGCCTCGGCGATCGTGCCGGCGAGGTCGGGTGTCACGAAACAGAGCTTCGCGCCCGAATTCGCCAGGATGAACGCGAATTCCTTGGCATGCAGTTTGGCATTCATCGGCACCGCGCAGAGGCCGGCATGCCAGATCGCGTACATCACCTCGATCGATTCGACGCAATTGGCCATGGCGAAGGCCACCCGGTCGCCGCGCGCGAGGCCGAAGCGGGCGGCGAAGTGCGTGCTCATCACCGAGACCTTGCGCCACAGATCGCGATAATTGAGATGCGCCGACGTCCCGCGGGCCAGTGCGGGCAGGTCTCGGAACTCCTGCGCGGAGCCCAGCAGCAGATGGGCGATGTTCATGGGCGTCGTTTCCTCGCGCGCCGACTATTGCAGCCGTGGCATCGACCTTGCAATGTGCCGCCCATGCAGGATTTCGATTTCGCCATCGTCGGCGCCGGCATTGCCGGGGTCTCCGTCGCCTTCCACCTCGCGCCCCATGCGAAGGTGATCATCCTCGAGCGGGAGAACGTGCCCGCCTATCACACGACGGGGCGCTCCGCGGCGCTGCATTCCGAGACCTACGGCAGCGCGCAGATTCGCGCCATCACGGTTGCCTCGGGCCGCTTCTACCGCAATCCGCCGCCGGGCTTCGCCGACCACCCGGTCCTGACGCCGCGCGGCGCGCTGGTCGCAGGGCATGCCGGGCAGGAAGCCGCCGTGAAGGCCGCCGCCGCCGACTATGCGCAGCTCGTGCCCTCGGTACGCTGGCTGGAGCCGGCCGAAGTGCTGCGTCGCCTGCCCCTCCTCAAGCCCGAGGCCGTCAGCGGCGGCGCGGTGTTCGAGCCCGAAGCCGACGACATGGACGTGGCCGCCATCCACGGCGGCTTCCTGAAGGGCGCGCGCGCCGCGGGCGCCGTGCTGCGGCTGAATGCCGAGGTCACCGGCCTGACCCGCCTCGACGGGCTGTGGACCGTGGTGCTGCGCGACGGCGAAACGGTACGCGCGGCCAACGTCATCGATGCGGCGGGCGCGTGGGCCGACGTGCTGGGCGGCATGGCCGGCTGCGTGCCGGTCGGCCTGGTGCCGAAGCGGCGCACCGCCTTCACGTTCGATGCGCCGGAGGGACTGGACCTCGGTCCGTTGCCGATGATGATCGACTTCGACGAGAGCTTCTACTTCAAGCCCGAGGTCGGACAGTTCCTGGGCTCGCTGGCCGACGAGACCCCCTCGCCGCCCTGCGACGCGCAGCCCGAGGAGATCGACGTCGCCACCGCCGTCGACCGCATCGAAACGGCCAGCACGCTGCAGATCCGCCGGATCAAGAACAAGTGGGCCGGCCTGCGTTCCTTCGTGCACGACAAGAATCTGGTCGCGGGCTACGATTCCAAGGTCGAGGGCTTCTTCTGGCTGGCGGGCCAGGGCGGCTACGGCATCCAGACCGGCTACGCCGCCGGCCAGCTCGCCGCCGCGCTGGCGCGGGGCAAGCCCCTGCCCGCCGAGGTCGCCGACCTCGGGGTCACGGAAGATTCGCTGTCGCCGGCACGGTTTGCGGTGAGCGACGACGCCTGACCGGGATGACACGGGAATCGACCCTCACTATGGTCGCCCCGCGGGCCCCCGTGGCGGAACTGGTAGACGCCAGCGACTTAAAATTGTTGAGCAGAATACCACCGTACTCATTTTTTCTTTATTTTTCAACGTTCTAGAGATAAGATAACCTCGAAATAGGCCATACACAGAGCCTACACAAACAGCACATTTCGAGGCACACGATGGCAACACACGAATTGATGGGAGGTAAGCTTCACGTCTACAAGCGCGAGAACAGCGACAAATGGCAGTGCTCCACACACATGGGCGGCAAGATGCGCCGCAAGAGCACGAAGTGCGAAAGCCTAGAACAGGCAAAAGACTTCGCTGAGGACTGGTATCTTCAGCTCAAGGTGAAGAACCGCGCCGGACTGCTAAAAAACGAGCGCACCTTCAAGCAAGCGGCGGAGCAATTCCGGCGCGAATACGAAATCATCACGGAAGGCACGCGCAGCCCAACTTACGTTGGCGCGCATTGGATGCGTCTTGAGAAGTACCTGATCCCGTTCTTCGGACATATGGGCTTGTCGGAAATCACGGCGGGAACGCTTCAAGAGTATCGCATTCACCGCAAGGAAACTTTCGTCCCTCGCCTCAAGCCCGCGCCTTCAACCGTGACAGATACGCCGCCGCGCAAAGGCCCTGCACGAAATACGATCCATCAGGAGATCGTCACTCTGCGGCAAGTGCTGAAAACGGCGCTGCGTCACGGATGGCTGCAACACCTTCCTGATTTGTCCGAGCCGTACAAGACCAACGCTAAGATCTCGCATCGCGCGTGGTTCTCTCCTGAAGAATACAAGAAGCTGTACGACGCTACGCGTCGACGCGCGGAGAAGCCAAACAAGGGTGAGCGCTTCCGCTGGGTTTCTGAGCAGACTCACGACTACGTGCTCTTCATGGCGAACACTGGTCTCAGGCCGGACGAAGCTAAGCGTCTCGAGTATCGTGATGTTTCGATCGTGCGCGACGACGGCACAGGTCAGACCATTCTCGAAATCGAGGTGCGCGGGAAACGTGGCACTGGCTACTGCAAGAGCATGCCAGGAGCCGTTTACCCATTCAGGAGATTACGGAAAAGGAACAACGGTCAGCCGACCGATAAGATATTCCCTAAATTCTCCTACATGCTCTTCAACAAGGTCCTCGACGAAGAGAACCTCAAATTCGACCGGGAGGGCCAGCGCCGGACCCCCTACTCCTTGCGCCACACATATATATGTCTGCGTCTCATGGAGGGGGCCGACATCTACCAAGTGGCCAAAAACTGCCGTACCAGCGTCGAAATGATCGAGAATTTCTACGCTTCCCACATCAAGACGAGCCTGGACGCTTCGGCGATCAACGTACGTAAGACGAAGCCCATGAAGGCCAGGGTCAAGGCTGCTCTAGCCGACGAGTCCGCGGCGGCTTAGGCTTGTGAACACAAGCCATCTTGGCGGTTGTGCACACAACCGCTATCATGCGCGAACGCGCGGGCGTGGCGGAACGGTAGACGCAACGGACTTAAGCAAAATGGATTGAGTGCTCGCCGGGAAACCGACGATGCAGAACTGCTCAAATTCGGGGAAACCTTCAATGGCAATCCCGAGCCAAGCCCGGAAACGGGAAGGTGTAGAGACTAGACGGGCAGCACCTACAGCAACTTGCCAAGGTGAAGGGATAGTCCAGACCACAAACGCTCAATCGAGCGGCGGCGAAAGTCGTAGCTGGTAAGAAAATCCGTCGGGGGCGACCCCGTGAGGGTTCAAGTCCCTCCGCCCGCACCAAATTTAATCTAGCTATCGATGACTGCCACTTCGAAAATGTAGGAAGTGTTCAAGATGGCTCATAGAAACTGGCCTGAGCCCCAAGTTTCATCCAGTCGAGAGTAGAATCCGTTCGTCATTTGGACTTGTGAAGTCCGGTGTTGCAACAGGCCGGGGCGCGAAGCCCCCGGTTGAGCGCAGCGCCCCGGCCTGTTGCGGACCAGAAGCGTTGCGAGCCGCGTAGGCGATCGGCGTCAGATTGCCGAGCGCGCTGTGCGGTCGTTCGGTGTTGTAATCGCGCCGCCATTCCTCGAGTTCGACGCGAGCCTGGGCGAGCGTGGCGAACAGCGTTTCGTTCAGGAACTCGTCGCGCAGGCGGCCATTGAAGCTCTCGATGAAGGCATTCTGCTGCGGCTTACCTGGATCGATGTAGTGCCATTCGAGACCAAGGCCTTGCGACCAGCCGAGCATCGCCAGGCCGTTGAACTCAGGGCCATTGTCCGAGACGCATTGCCGGGGCAACCCTCGCCGGGCGATCACGGCCTCCAGTTCGCGGATCACCCGACCACCGGGCAGCGACGTGTCGGCCACCAGGCACAGGTTCTCCCGCGTGTAGTCGTCGACGACTGCCAGGATCCGGAACCGGCGGCCGTCACTCAGCGCGTCGTGTACGAAGTCCATCGACCAGCGCTGGTTCGGTCCTCGTGCCGGGACCAACGGAACCCGCGTCACCGCAGCCCGCTTGCGTCCGACGCGCCGGCGGACCTGCAGCCGTTCCTCGACGTACAGCCGACGCAGTCTCTTGTGGTTCATGTGAACGCCCTCGCGCGACAGCAGAACCCGCAACCGGCGCCAGCCAAAGCGACGGCGCACCGCCGCCAGCTCGCGCAAGCGCGTGCGGACAGTCTTGTCGTCCGGTCGACGGCTCCGGTAGCGGACCAGGGCCCGGTCCACCCCGATCGCGCGGCACGCCCGCCGCTGGCTCACCCCATGCACGGTGCACAGGTGCGCCGCAGCCTCCCGCTTCGCCGCGGGCGTCACCATTTTTTTGAAGCGATATCCTTCAGCATCGCCACGTCCAGCATCGTCTCCGCCAGCAGCTTCTTCAGTCGACGGTTCTCGTCCTCCAGAGACCGAAGCCGCCTGGCTTCCGACACATCGAGGCCGCCGTACTTCGCCTTCCACTTGTAGAACGTCGCGCTGCTGATCCCATGCTTGCGGCACACGTCCGCCGTCGCCGCACCAGCTTCGTGCTCCCGCAAGATCGTAATGATCTGTTCTTCCTTGAACCGAGCCTTCTTCATCTGCCGTCTCCTCTCGAAGACGGACTCTACTCATTTCTGGAGGTGATTCGGGGGCTCAGGTCAAAACTTCTGTGCCGAGTTGGTTCGGACAACCTGCATCTGACGCCAAATGTCGACCAAGCATCAGCTAGTCACGCTGAAGCAAAGGCGCGAACAACCCGCGCAATTCCTCGTCTGTAATCTCCTCACGGTCTGGCTTTTCTCGAACAGATGGCGATGTGGATTCTGCGGTGTCTTCATCAAGCGCCGCTCTCTTCGCCTCAACCAAATCCACAGCACGATCAATATCCGCCTGAGGAATGCTCGGTACCAGGCCAGCGAGCTTCCGCAACGTCTGAGCATGGGACGCTAACGTCGATTCAGAATCCATGTCGGATATGGCGTCCTCGACGTAGTTGACCTCGCCTCGTATCGCGTCTGCGATTGCGTCATGTGCGCGTTGAGAGAGTAGTTGTGACCACCTCCAGTCCTCTGCAGCCTCGGCAATCTTTTCCAGCTCATCTGTTGGCATGCCACTACTAAGCATATCAATGAAGTGTTCCTCTAGCAGGTCTGCCATCTGACCGGCGCCAACGATTTCACCCCAGTAGTCCGGGTCACGAAGCTTACCTATCAATGCCACTGCCTCGTCGCCGTCACGCCAAGAGTCGAGCCCACCCGGTGGCTTCTCTGCCAGCGCTATCGCGCTATCAGAAAAAATGGAATCCTGAGCAGCAGTCCACCAGTCAATCAGGAGCTCAATACGCGCGATGTTCGACAACCCATCCGGCTGCGTGTAGCGCACGTTGTCCACTGTGTAGGTCTTCGAGGTCGGCTGCAAAGGGAATACCTTCGCAACACATCTAAACGCGAGAGCAAATCGTGCCCGCTCGCCCGTCGAAAACTTAAGCCGACTGCCCTGCTGCCATACGGCCTGGGCCCAACTCGTCAAGGTCGCAGTGGCGGCCAGATCGCAAAGCAGATCGAGGTCACTGGTGTAGCGATCAAGGTAGTCACGAAGCGACGGATTAATAAAGCTCACGGACCTTGAGTGAATGGCGATGAAGCCACCCTCGAGGATGCGCAAGGCCTCCTCGAAATCTTTGGGATCATGGGTGTCACCAAACTTAGCCGAGAGTGCGAGGTGCAACGAATTATAAACAATCCGAAGTTCATCGATCTCGACCCCGAACTGGGAGCAGAAGTACAATGCCAACAGTAGATGCCGACATGCGCTGGAAATATGCGTGCGAAACGCAATGTCCCAAAGATCGGTAGGATGATCGAGGACGCTTATAAACCTCGCAGGGTAATCACTGGCTGCGATACCTCTCACGTGTGTAACGTCCGTCATCCATTCGATCAATCGCGGATTGTAGTGCTTATGATCCACGATCTTGGGGATCACACCGCTATCGATGAGCGCTGCAATAGCGTCCTGAGACACGCCAGAAACAGCGAGATGATTGTAGAGAATGCGCGCTCTGATACGCCGCGTATAAACGCCTACGTCTAGGACATACTTGGCAATGTCTAACCGCTTGTCCGCGAGATGCTCGGAAACGCGCCGCGCTTCCTCGAATATATATGCTCGAGTCGTCAGAATGAACCGAGCATTTGGCGAACCTCGCACGCGCTTGATAAAGCGTGCCAAGTCGGAATCCTTGTGCGATAGAGCGCGCTTGTCTAACGCAATTTTGCCCAGGAAATCGTCGAATAAAAAGACTTGCTTCTTACTATCCACGATCTTTGCAAAGCCCGTTTCCAGGTCTCGTATCGCATGCAACTCCCATCCTTCCGCCATATGTATGAAGGACAGGATTTCCGCCAGAGTGCTTTTTCCAACACCGGGCGGACCCGAAATGATTACGACGTGCTCGGCACTGAGCGTAGCGTTCGCCCGGTGCAGACTTGGATTTGGTGCGTAGACACGTAGCTTCTCTACGATGTCTTCCTTAGCAATGGCATTGAAGGTGTGTTCTGCACTGTGCACCACTCTTTCGAGCACTGCAGTGCTGGTAAGCCATAGCTTAAAATGCGCCTTCTCAATGTCGTCGTACTTCCTAAGCAGTGCATTGAGATCACTTGGCGTGAAGATATCGGACTCCCTCTTTAGAGAAGGCCCGATTACTTTTGCGAGTGTCGCCTTATTTGCGGGTGATAGAGGCCGGGATGTTGCCAAGATATATCTATCAGGCGCCAAGGCGTCGATTACAGTACGCTCCTTCATCATCTTGGCTTTGAGTGTCGCGAATGATGATCCAACGTAGTGTTTAGCTTGCAGGACTGTGTTGCCTACGTCTGAATGGCGACCATCGACACCACCGTCTGGACCGGCCGCGAATGCCTCGAATTGAAGTCCGGTCTCTTTACCGATCAAGTCACGAACCAAGTCTTCGAAATCGATCCATGTCAGATTGTGGAAGTCGTAAGCCATATCTTTTTCCAAGCCATGTCGTATTCAACATCCCGAGATCACGTATACTTCCTGAAATCTGGTGAGATCTCCGTCCCATATTCTATGTGCTTGAGGATGCGTCCTACCTCACGTGCAGCCTTGATGGGGGCGGGAAGCTTCTGATCAAATTGCGTCGTGTTCCAGTTGACCTTCGTCAGCGCAAGTACCTCCTCTGCGAGACGCGCCAGCGAGCTGTCGGAATTCTCATGAGGTACGAGGAGCAACGGGCGGGGAACACGCAGGCCGGGGTAAGTCCCATAGTAGGGAACGCTTCCGCGTGTGTAGAGAAGGCCCTTTCCTTTGAGATCGACGAAAGTGCCCCGTAACACCGGGTAGTTGCCATCGCGGAATACGGCAATCGGGGAGCTTTCCTGCACCCAGAGAAGATCGCTCAATTCTATGCCCAGTCGACTTAGCGCGGCGTCGATACCTTCAGCTTCCTCCGGGCGAAACCGGGAGGTCTTCAGGATAACGAGCCGTGCCGGCACGTGCTTATGGTGCGCTTTGTAGGCGGCAATGGATTGCGTAACGAGATCATCAGCATCCTTGGCTGTAAGATACGGATGGCGGCCTCTTGTTTCGGTTTGCGCCCGCGCCCCGCGCAAAATGAGGCCCCGGCCTCGCTCATCGAACATCTGCGCTGTGCTAGTCCAGAGCTGCTGCCCATCCAAATCCCGATAGAAGCCAATGCCGAGGAAACTGGTCCTGTACTCCGCTTGGTCCGTCAGAAGGCGCCAGGGGACTTTTCCGGCCTTGTAGTACAGCGCATTTAGCAGATTCCAGGCGCGTGTGGCCTTTGACTGTGTTTGTCGGTTGCTGTCGCGTTTGACCTTGCGAGGAATTTTGGCCGCGTCATCCCACGTGTCAGGCCAAACGATCTGGGTCGGCACCGCCAAGTGCAGCGTTTTCGCTTTGAGGAGATCACGAAAGTTCAGCGTGTCGTCTCTGTCGCCCTCTTCCTCAGCCGCCTCCGCCTGTTCTTCGCTCTTGGCGTTCACAAGCTTTTCGATGAGCGGCACCGGCAGAGCCAAGACAATAACGTCTGGTTTCGCGCTGCTCTCAACCAAGGCAGTGAGCTGATCGGCGATCAACGAAACCGCATGCCGCACTGCTTCGTCGTGGCGGCCAATCTGCTTGATCTCGTTGACCTGACGGCGCGACAACGCAATGGACGCACCGTCGGGCACTACGAATTTACATCGGAAGGGATTCTGGTTTCCGAGACCTGGGAAATCGGGGTTCAGATTGATTAGTTGCTTGTTGTCGCTATCGATGCCCCGAGCCGTCTCAGCGAGAAACTCCGAGAAACCCGCGACGGTATCCTCAGTGCCAATCACACCAACCTGAACGACATCGCCCGACCGAGGCTGAAGCGGTCCATACTCTCTGAGACCCTGCCTTGGGTCGGAGTGCTGGCCTCCGTCACCAAACTCAAGAACAGGCTCATCGAAGACGCGCGACTTGAACATCACTCGAGAATCCTTTCATCGAAGAGGTCGAGCGATTCCATCTCTTTCGCGCGCGGGTCAGTGCGGTTCCACGATGACTCCGGTACAGCGCGAGACAATTCGATTACCGGCAGATGCTCCAAGCCAAGAAAGACGTCTGTTTGTTGGCGCTTGTCGAACAGGCCCTCATCCTGCTTTGTGCTTTCCGCCAACAGATGCTGCCACATGATGACTTGCCCCCTCACGGCTGCATTGCGCTCCAGTCTCTTTTTTCCTGCTAGCAAGGCTGCCGGGTACCGATGAGGCCGGAAGCCATCGTTAGTGAAATAGAACGTGGGATCCACCACAATGAACCACTCGTCAGCAAGGCGCTCAAATCGGAACGTCGCCGCATGATGCCGTACGTAGCCCTTCCCTTCAGGGTTCTTCTTGTTCGCGTATGCGCTCACGACACGCGCCGAGGTTTCTTTCACATTCGCCGTATACCGATAGCTCCTGGATTTATTGGCTGCGACGGCGTGGAAATAGAATAGACGTTCCTTGCGTAGATACGTCAGCTGCGCCGCAAGCTGCCTCTCCACCGTTCTGCGCAAGAGATCCATCGTGTCGTTAGTATCGTCGACATCATCATTCAGTGCGAAGATAGCGGTGTCGATTGCTTCAACCTGATCAAGATCGACGATCGCTTTCGTTCCATATTCTCTTGGATCGAAAAACGAAACATATCTGCGCTTCCGGATGACCCAGTCAAAACGGACATTGCTTTGCTTCACCAGTTCCGGAACGGCATCCCGGCCACTTCCGAATGGCGACGTCGCGATGAATATTTCCTCCGGCAGCTTGATGCGGAGAAGATTGATGATTGCCGTTTCGCCTTGATTGAGAGGAGGAACAAAGACGCCTGGCGTGCGGCGGTCGACCGTCAGACCGCCAAGGCGATCAGCGCACCCGGTATCGAAGACATCGTCAACCTTGTCGAACTTCAGACGGCGTTCGTCACCCCGGACCGAGTCCGTCACGTCCTTCCAATATGCAGAGCCATCCGACTGCCGCCATAGGACGATGATTACCGGTATGTTTGATTGCCGCCAATATTTCAGATCGGCTGGCTTGAGCAGGTACTCAAATGCGGTCTCCGTTTCACGGAGATATTTACCTGTTGCGGTCGCCTTAACTTGGACCCCCAGCAGCTTACCCAAGGGTGCACCACTCTTCGGATCGCGCAGCTCGATCAGGCCGTCTGTACCTGCCTCAAGACGGCCTCTGTGTTCGTAGATAAACCCGGTCTCCAGGACGATCTTCTTTGCCGCTGTCTCGCCCAGCTCCCCCAAAACTTGGCTATCGGTGATTGTTTTAGTCATGGTGCAAGCATACTGCGTTTAGTTCGGCATGCGAGCCAATTGTTCTCTTTATGTTTCCACAGGCCTGGGGTCAGAGATCAATAGGGGAGAGTAGTTCAAGTTCGGAGCGATTTGCCCCCTCACGGTAAGCAAATCCGATAATAGCTAAACTTGCGATTAGTTTGATTATATGATACTTTACTAACCATGGGTGAGCGAAAGCACCGCAAGATAAACTGGCTGGAAGAGCAGCTTCCGGAAGGACTTCTCGTCGATGCGGCTTGGCTTGCCCGTCACGAATTCTCGACCGCGCTCCGCCACAAGTACGTAAAGGCGGGCTGGCTGGAACAACCGACGCGCAGCGTCTACCGCAAGCCACGCGGCCAGCTCACATGGCAGCAAGCCATCATATCACTCCAGACCATCATCCTAGATGACCCGATCGTGGTCGGCGGGCGCACCGCGCTCGAGCTTCAGGGCTTTGCCCACTACCTCCCGCAGCAGACCAAGACGGTCCATCTGTACAGCAAGGAAGCGCTGCCAAGCTGGCTGGGCAAGCTCGATCTCGGCGTGCAGTTCGTTCACCACAACGCTTTGCGTCTCTTCAAGAACGAACCGATCACCTACGGCCTGAGCAGTCTGCAATTCGACATCAAGAAGAATGCGGGGACGAGCAGCGATCCGCTTCAGCGCGGCATCACTTATCAGCCGTGGGGGACGTGGGATTGGCCCCTCACCTTGTCCACGCCGGAACGTGCCTTCCTGGAGCTTCTGGACGAGCTGCCGGACGACGAAAGTTTCCATCAGGTCGATATGCTGATGGAAGGGCTGACCAATCTCAGCCCTCGCCGCCTTCAGAAACTCTTAGCCGACTGCAAGAGCGTCAAGGTCAAGCGCCTGTTCTTTTTCTTTGCCGATCGGCATACGCATGCATGGCGGCCGCATCTCAAGAAAGAAGAATTCGATCTAGGATCGGGCAAACGCATGCTCGTGAAAGACGGCAAGTTGGATCCGACCTATCTCATCACCGTACCCAGGGACTTGAATGGCGTTCAGTGAGCAATACCGTCGCCAAGTCGCTTTGCTGCTCCGCGTGCTTCCCTACGTCGCTGGCGAGGATTGCTTCGCTCTCAAGGGCGGCACCGCCATCAATTTGTTCGTCCGCGACTTGCCACGCCTTTCGGTCGACATCGATCTGGTCTATCTGCCCGTAGCACCCCGCCCCGCTTCTCTTGCCGCAATCGACGCTGCCATGAAGCGTATCGCCAAGGCGATACGCGACGGCGTGCGCGGCAGCACCATCGCCATGGCGCGGGTGGAAGACACGGTGTCGAAGCTGACCGTCCGCGCTGACGGCGTTCAGATCAAAATCGAAGTCACGCCTGTCATGCGCGGCACGGTCTATCCGCCCGAGACGCGCACCGTCACCGAAACCGTCGAAGAGGAATTCGGGTTCGCCGAAATCCAGGTCGTCTCCTTCGCCGATCTCTACGCAGGCAAGATCGTCGCCGCACTCGACCGCCAGCACCCACGCGATCTCTTCGACGCTCGCGACCTCCTAGCGAATGAAGGCATCAGCGACGAGCTGCGCAAGGCGTTTCTCGTCTACATGATCTCGCATGACCGTCCGATGTTCGAAGTCTTGCGGCCCACCCTCAAACCGCTCGACGGAGAATATGCGCAAGGGTTCGAAGGCATGACCGAGGATCCGGTGTCGCTCGCCGATCTATCAGCGACTCGTGATCGTCTCATCGCGGGCATCGTCGGCGACATGCCGCAGGAACACCGCGACTTTCTCCTGTCGTTCGAACGAGGCACGCCCGATTGGGACCTGCTCGGCATTCCCGAAGTCTCAGACCTTCCAGCAGTCAAATGGCGGCAGATCAATCTGGACAAGCTATCGCCGGAGAAGCGCGCCGCGCTCGTCGCCGCCCTCAGGCGAGCGCTTCAGCAATAACCTACTCACTCACAGTCACACGCCCATCTAATCGACGTATCGGGTCTCTCCGATGCCGTATGCGCAATTAACGGCGCTTATGCGCAATATAGAGTCCTTTGCGCAATATCTTCGAGTCGCCCGGGTCACACACTCAGGAATGAAACTTGCGGCCAAACTTCGCCAGGAACCCGACAATCTTGTCGTAGACAGCTTCAGTGTGCTCAGGATGCAGTTTGTCGACGAGCACCACTTCGTCCGCGCCGTACTGCATATAAACCTGACCACTCAAGGCGTACGAGACCTGCGCGGCAGCCATCAGGGCCGCGCCCTGAAACCCCGATCCTCCACCCATGTAGCTTCCAGCGGAACGCCAGCCAATCGACGACACGTGATCGAGTAGATATGTCCGCCCGTCGAATGTGATCGACTTCTCGTCGAATACGATGCGGCGGATCTTCGGTGCGTCGGTCCATCGCTTCAATCGCACAATGGCCAGGACGCAAACAACGGCGACCGCAAGCCCGCCGAGGCCAACACCGACACTGTCAGTTCCTTGTGTCAGGCCGATCCCAATGCCGAAGAAGGCCGTGAATCCACCTCCGATAGCAACAAGGCCCAAAAGGAAGCCGAATACAATCATCACACCGAGCCGACCTGTGCTCGGTATCTTGGCGTCATAGGCAAGCTGCCGCCCGCCATCGAGCAAGACGAAGTCCGAGTTGGGTTGCACGACATTCGCGACGCGCGGCTGCACGACCGACATGGACGCCTCTATAATTCGGAGTTGTTATCGATTGACGAAGGCACACAGCCACACTGAGTTTGCCGTTAGCGAACGCGTTGACATCGCGCTCCCGTCTTCTGGGCTAGTAGCCCATGACAATGGAGCGCACCCCGGCACCGATAAAGCAGAGGATCAGGAACATCCCTCCAGCAAATATGAGAAGCAGGAATGTGACGGCGAAATTGTGCAAAGCGGACGAGTCCGACCACATAGCTATCTCCGTTTCGTCTTTTGAAGGCAGATCAGAAACGACTTGAAACGACAATTGACAGGAATCTCGGCGATGACTCTGATGCCCGTGCAACAGAATTGCCTATTCTGTTGCACGTCCTTGCGTTGCAACCGTTGGTGTATTGCGACCTGTCGGTGCCCGCGCTAATCTCGGCTCCGCCAACGCGTCCAAATTGAATGAATTCGGGCGTTGCGGGCACCTCAACAGAATAGGCAAGACTGTCGCGTCCTCGTCGGAGCCGCCGACGAAAGGACGCATCATGTTGCAAAACCATTCTGAGACTGGGAGCCTCTATACCCCCGGCGGCCTGCGGAAATACCTCACGCGGCTCGAGCGGACGCATTTCATCGAGGTCGCCACGTCTTGGCCGCGCCAGGACGTGGCGACGCTTTGTTTGACCCTAGCTCACACGGGATGTCGTTTATCTGAGGCGCTCGGCCTTACCGGCGGAGCCGTCGAGCAGAGCGAACAATTTCTAGCCCTGCGTAGCCTCAAGCGCCGGAACGGCGCGGTGGTGATCCGTGAGGTGCCTATCCCGAGTTCTCTATTGGCGATCCTTGGTCGTCGCCACGATCTTACGGATCGGAGCGCGCTGCTCTGGACCATCTGCCGGAGTCAGGCCTGGCGACTCGTCAAGGAAGTCATGCATGAAGCGGATGTTGCTCCGGGGCCGCATGCTACGCCGCGCGGCCTTCGGCATGGGTTTGGTCTTCATGCTGTCCGCTCAGGCGTCCCGCTCAACCTCGTGCAGCGATGGCTGGGTCATGCCAGCTTGAAGACGACGGCGATCTACCTTCAGGCCATGGGGGACGAGGAACGCGAAATCGCTTCGCGCATGTGGCTCAGCTAAAGCCACGCCGTCGTCGCCGCCCGTCATCGTCGGTCTTTTCAATCAGGCCATCGCCGTGCATGGAGCGGCGGCGCCCCGAGCAGGACTCTCGGGACGGCTCGCTCCATCACTCGTGGGCGAAGATGGGGCGTCTCAACGAAGAGCGTAAGCGGTCCACAGGTAAGATCGCGATCCGATGATCAATCGCAGCGGCAAATTCCGCCGCGTTCAAACGGATCCGGCCCGCCGCGGCGCTTTTGCATTTCCTTGATCTCGCGCAGCTGACGGGCGACTTTTGCCGCTCTGCTTTCCCGTTCCGGGGCCGGAGCAGGTTCGGTCGGTGCCGCACTGTCGAATGCTTGCTTTACGCCCTCGGATTTTTCTTTATTTTTCTGGTCTTCCACGCTGCCTCTCATGTCTTATCGTTTTTCTTATACTGAACCGTTCGATTAACTAACACGCCACGGCGCATTCGATCCAATTTCGAGGGATGGGCGCGTCTGGCAGAGCCGGCCGGGCTCTACTCGGCCGCGAATGAGCGGCCTCCCGAAGCCGCCCCGCGGTGATAGCGGGGGCGGGGCGTCTTCTCCCTTCGGGTGACGATCCCTCGCGCAGGTGAGCCATAACGAAGAGCGTGAGCGCGCCCGCAGCTATCGGATTCTGATCCGATTACCAGGTGCAGGCCGTCGCGCTATTCACTTCCTTCCAGCTCGTGGCGTCGCAGACGCACATGCGTCGTGCGCTCGTCAGCGCAATCGCACCGTCAATCGTGGCGTCACATGTTGCGGGCGCTGAGCCGTTCTTCGCGAGGCGCATAAATCCGTTTACGTCGAGCTTGGCCGCCGGCGTCGTCGTGCCGATGCCGACATTGCCAGAGGAATTTATAGAGAGCCGAGTTATATCGGCCGTAAGGTCAAAAATGTTGAAGTTGCCAACACCTTCGTTAGCGCCTGTCCCGGACGATGATAGGCCCCATTCCCGACCTCCCGCCGTCGTGTTTATGATGCGTATGATCGTGCTGGTACTATTGTTGCGAAACTCGGCAACTCCGAGCGTCCATCCCGATCCAACGTTTCCGCTTACAACAAATGGATACGTGGGGCCCGTTAAGCCGATGCCCACATTACCATTGCCGAGAATAGTCATCTTGGCATCCGGCGTGTTGTCGGTAGTGGACGTTGAGCCCTGAGGCGTTGCCGTCCGGAAATAGATGTTGGACGATCCTGTGCCTGTTGCAGCACCTGAGTCCAGATACAGGTTCCCGCCGCCTTTATCAGCGACCGCTGGCACCGAACCGCCGGCCGTTATGATTAGAGACGCTCCGCTATTGTTGGGTGAGGAACGCTCAATACCGATTGTGCGCGTAGCCTCTCTGCCGAGCGTAAGCGTGTAGGCTGGCGGCGATTTGTTGCCGATGCCGACATTGCCGTTGCCTGCAATGGTCATCTTGGTGGTTTGTGAATTATCCGTCGTGCTCGTCGAGCCCTGCGGCGTGGCGGTCGAGAAGTAGATATTCGACGATCCAGTACCTGTTGAGAGACCCGATACTAACGAGAGATCCCCTCCATTCAGGTCGGCTGTCGCCGCTTTGGCGCCACCGGCCGACACTACCATGTAGTAGCCGTTAGTGCCCGCCGTCGTGCGTTCCATGACAATTCTTCGATTGGCGTCGCCGCCGAATGAAAGATCATAGCTCGGTGTTGTGGTCCCGATGCCGACTTTTCCTGCGAAGTAGTTTGGACCCGTATCGGCAACGTAAATCGGATAACGCGCCGTTGTCGGGGCAGTGCCGGAAATCGCTGGAATGTAAAGGCCGTACCAATTGGCAACCGTGCCCGAGTTGCTCAAATCCGAAAGCACCCCGTAAGCGGTGGTAATTGTAGCGCCGCTGGCCACAGTTAGATTTGCTCTTGTTGCCTGCCCCACTGTCACAGTGGTCGGCGCATTGGCTTGCACAGTGTCAAACGAGCCTACTGCTGTCGTCATCGTCCCGAGCGTTGTTTTGGCCATATTATAAGCGCCATACCCCGTCGTCATTGTTGCGGAGGCGTGGTTTGTCAGCGCTGTGCTGTGCGTTCCTATGCCAATGGTGACCGGACCGGCGCTGCTGGCTCGTGCATAATTATACGCACCGTACGCGACTGCGATTGTGCCGGAGCTCGTGTTGTCAGCAATCCCAAGTGAGCCATACGCAGTATTGAGCGTCCCGCTGCCAGAATGGGTGGCAACCCCGTAACTGGCCCTTATGCTGCCCGTAACATTCCTTGTTCCGGAGAGAGATATCCGATCGACAACGCCCGAATAGTCGGCGGAGCTATCAGCGGCTGGCGTAACCGCCATATCTGTCTGCACACCGTTTGAGCCCCCAGAAGTCGAGGCCGTATCAGTCGAGACCACGTGCAATTTGGTAGTTGGCGATGTCGTACCGATGCCGACGTTGCCCGCGCTGCTGATACGCATCCGCTCTGTCGGGATGGAAGTGCCATCGCTCGTCGCGAAGCGTAGAGCACTCGGAATGTTCGTTCCAACCGCTCCTGTTTGGCTCCCTGCGATCCATGCGCCAATCGCGTAAGCAGATCCAGTATAGCCGGTGAAGTTAAGCGAGGCGAAGTCGTCTCCCGACTGAGTGGCTGTCGGCACTGCCGCTGTGCCACGGCTTCGGATCAATGACAGGCCATACTTATCCGCATCGAGATTCGAGAAAATGTTCACATAGCCGCCATAGAATGCAGTGGCTGCCCCCGCGCTTGACTGCACGACAGTCAGAGGAACGCTTGGCGACGCTGTGCCGATGCCGAGACGCTTATTCGTGTTGTCCCATGTCAGGCCTGCATCGGCAGCAAACGCGCCGGACCCGTCGTTGAATTGCACTTGGCCGGTCGATCCCGCCGCGCCCGCCGTGTCCTTGAGTGCGTACCAGTTCGTGCCGTCGCACCAGATCACCGAGTCCGTGCCGTTCCAGGTGATGCCGCCGGCGATGCCGGCGGGGCTGGTGCAGGCAGCGAATGCGGAATGTTGGATGCCGGTTAATGCGGCAATGAAGATGCCGAAAATCACTGCGATACGCAGGTTCTTGTGTGACGCCATGTCCCCTCACGGTCGTATGCCCAATAGAGGATCATTCCTCTATTAGTGCAGGCGCTGGTGACCGGCTTCCCAAGATTACGGCGGCTGTCTCCAGCCGCGAGGCTTGAACCTACACCGCCACCGTCCGGCCATAGGACCGCAGCGGCATGTTGGACCGGCGCGTGCCAGCCATTTGAGAAGTCGGCTTGTTGCGCCCCGGATACTGCCATTGCAGCACCCATTCCATTCTAGCCGGAGTGGCTGTGCGCCTGCGCTAGGAACGTGTTCCTAGTGTCCGATCGCCGCGCCTTTTGCGGCTCACCCGCGTGTTCGCTCCATCTTGAATCGCTCAAGGCGGGGCTAGCAGCTCTTGGCTTGTCGGGTTGCTCACCTTCGTCTCCCTGATCTGGGTGCCAGGCACGTCGATTGGCCTTTGGGTATGGGGGTCTACCCCGGACCGCTCGCTATGGGTCAACAGGCCGCCCGCTCCATTCGCTGCGCTCCCGTGTTGCCTGTGTGACCCGCTCACTCATCCCGGGGTTTCACGCCCCCCATAAGGCCAAGCGACGTGCTGGGTCAGATGTGAAAAGGAGACTTACAATGAGCAACGAAACCGAAACCAAGACCAACCGTCCCACCCACGCCATTTGGCAGGTCATCGACGGCACCGAAAAAGCGCGCTGGATACGCGTCGGCGCTGGCTGGGCGAACAAGGACGGCAAAGGCCTCTCGCTCATCTTCGACAGCTACCCGGTCGTTGGCAGGATCGTCGTGCGCGAGGTCAGCGAGCAACAGCCCGAGGCTCATGGGGATCAGCAATGATCCCCGCGCAGGAACCGCGGGTTCCTGCGCGCGAGGACCTGGCGCACCCGCGCCGGGTCCGAGCCCGCACGACCTCCTGCAAGCAATGCAAGCGGCAGGCTTCCTCGTGATCGTGCTGGTCGCCAACGAGCCTAGAGGCAGGTCGATCAAGCGCTAGCCGGGCACGCTGCGGGCGCGGCCTTCGGGCCGCGCCCGCTTCGCTATTCGATGACGACCTCGCGCACATTGCCTTTCAGCGATCCCGCGAGGTAGGCACGCATCTCCGATAGCGCGAGGTTCAACTGCACCACGATCATTTGCAGTTCGTTCTCGGTGACGGAATCCGCAAGCCTGATCGTGGAACCGTTGCGCAGAATAATGACGGCATAGGCCAGCACGCCCTCGTTCTGGTGCGCTTCGATCGAAGCGATGTCGGCATGCTGGATGTATCCCGGCTTGTAGTTGGGGAGTCCCGACAGGCCATGCGGCGCGAGAGTCCCGCCATCTGCCGTGAAGATGAAAGCGCGCTTTTGCGCAGAATCGTTTTTCCGCCACGCGTAGCACTGCCATACGACCAGCGCGCCCAAGATCAGCGGCAGATATCCGAGCACCTTGCCAGCGAGGACGAAGAACAATCCGACGAGCACTGCGATGAGCCCGAGAACGCCGAAAATGAGTGCATTCGCTGCTGCCGAATACTTCGATTCCTCCCACTCGTATCCGGCGCGTTCCAACATGCCGTCGGCGCCGTAGTCTCGGATCGGTCTATAACTCATGGCTGCCTTCTCTCAGGAGGTAAACGGTCGAGATAGATGGGCGGCCGCCCAGGCACGAGAAGAAGCTGACGATTGCTTTCGCGCGTGAAATGTCGCGTGATCTCATCAGGTTCGAGAAGGCGCACATGACGAAGATGCTCGCGCTGACCGAGATCGCCATGAGCCATGGCCGAACCCGAGACATGAACTTGCTGCGTCTCGACGACGGTCAGATTACCGAGGCGCTTTGAAAGATATTCCGTCGTGGTGAGATCGACATTGCCGAAGGCTTGAATGACTCCGGCATTGCCCAAGAACGTCTCCCACGACTTCTCGTACTGAGTCTTGAGCTGAGAGAAATCCTGCAAGACGGTCCAGAGCTTGACGCCGAATCCGGCGACGAAGCCTGCGGCGGTCTCGATGGACCGCATGTAGCCAAGCGTCGGGAACTCCTCCAGCAAGAACAGGACAGGGAAGTCAGGCTTGGCGTTGCTCAGTTCCATCGCCGCCAACGCCTGTTGGATGACCACGCGCAGCCACCGAAAATGCGTGCCCATGCGCATGCCCGGCAGAACCAGGTAGATCGTGACCTTGCGCTCCTTGAGGTCGCGTAGGCGGAAATCGGATGCATCGGTTATCGTCCTGACGTCGTCCAGGGGCGTCGTCTGCTCCTGGGCCGTGGACAGGATACTGGCCAGCTCCTCGCCGCCCGCCAGCGCCTTCCCGAGGAAGGCCGCGCCGACATTGGCGACGGCCCCGTCATAGGCGGGAGACCGGCGCATCGCCTTGAGGGTTTCGTCGAGTTCCGCCGGATCGGCGTTCATGAGCCGCCGCAGCTCCCGGATCGAGGCCTTCTCCCCGGTGCTCAGAAGGTGAAGGGTCAGGCCCCGGATGAGGTTCTTGGCCGAGTCCGTCCAGTGCGGGTCCTTGTCCTGAGAGATGATGAGCGCGTCGGCCAGGAGGGCCACATCGGCCGTCACGTGCTCAGGCTTGCTCTCCTTGAGTTCGTCAAAAGGATTGTGCCGGGCCGACGGTCGTCCGGTCTCCCCGAAGGGATCGAGGACGTAGACCTTCTGGCCCATGGCCTCCCGCGCTTGCGCGGTCGCCTTGGCCAGCTCGCCCTTCGGGTCCAGGACCAGCGCCGAGCCCGGATAGCGGAGCAGATTGGGGATGAGGACGGTCGAAGACTTGCCCGCCCGGGACCCCGCGACCGTCACCACGTGCCGGTCGTCGCCCCAGCCGATTTCCCGGCCCTCCCATGATCCGAGCAGAATCTTGCCGGATGCCCACTGCCAAGTCTGACCCAGCTGCCAGGGATGCCCCCAGGCCGAGGCCGGGGCCTGGTCGACCCGACCTTGCACCGCCGCGCCGCGCGGGGGGAACCCGCCCGGGACCAGAGTGGTCCGCCCGTTTTCGATGGTCGACACGATGCCCCGAGTCCGCCTGACCAGAAATTGAGCATAGTTTGGATAATACAAACCGCCGAATCCACAGAAGATTCGAACCCGTGAGTTGTGTCCGAACCTATGGAGCCAGCCGCCTCTGAGGACATGCGTATGCAGTTTGAGGAAGGCTGCATGACGCCGAGGCATACACATGCATTTTCTGCGGATAACCCGGAAAGCCGCTGAAACCCTGCCGAAGAGGGATGCCACCCTGCGTTGATTATCGGTAGCAAGATGTGTAAATTCCCAACTTCGGGAATTTACCTTGGTCAGGGAGCCAGGCGTGATACCCAAGGTGGCTCAGTCGGGGCAGTCCTTCGCTGGCGCTGGCCAGTACTATCTCCACGACAAGGCGGATGGCCAGCAGCGGCTTTCCCCAAGCGCCAAGGACGACTTCAAAGCGGTCGGCGATTACGCCCTGCACGATAAAGCTGACCGCCAGACGGCCTACCGGGTCGGCTTTACGACCATGCTTAATATGCAGGCGGACACGCCCCACGAGGCCATCGACCAGATGTCCGCGAGCTTCGATCGCTACCGCGAGCGCGAGAAGAACAAGCGCGGCCGGAAGCTCACCAAGCCCGTCTATGTGTACTCCCTGTCTTGGGCACCCGACCAAACGCCCGACCAGGCCGAGATGCTGTCGGCGGCCCATTCGAGTCTGAAGGCGCTGCGGCTGGAGGGGCTACAGACCCTGATTGTCCAGCATACCGACGAGCCGCAGCCGCATATCCATGTCATCGTGAACCGGATCGAACTCGATGGCAGCCGCGCGCGGAACATCGCATTCGACCAGCTCCGGTTCTCCCGCTGGGCCGAGCAGTACGAACGCGACCATGGCGGGATCCGCTGCGAGCAGCGCGTCCGCAACAACGAGCTGCGGCGGCAAGGCATCATGGTCAAGGACACCAAGTCCCTGACACGCGTGCAGTACACCGCCCGCGAAGCGAACGAGCAGAAAGAGCTTCGGGAGTGGCGTCAGCAGCAGCATGCGTCCTCCAAAGCAACTGACCAGTTCGACAAGCTCTATGCAAAGCATGCAAGCGAGCGCCGGGCACTGGATGCCAAGACAGAGCACAGGATCGCGAACGATCGCGCGGTGGCCGAGGAGAAGTTCCGCCCCCGGTGGCGCTCCCTCTACCAGCATCAGGCCAAGCAGATTCAAATGCTGGCCAAGGCGAACAAGGGCGGCCTTTTCGAGAGAGCCTGCTTCGTGTTCGCCAACCGCGCTTACCTGCAAAAGGCGGGCAATCTGCGGGCGCGCGATTTTGCTTGGCTCGTACTGTCGCCCAAGGCGCTGCGGAAGAGAGTTGACACGATCCATCGCGGGGAGCGAGCGGCACTATCCCATTGGGAACGGAAGCTATCCGATGGGTCGGCGCGCATCGCACTGCGCGAACATGCGCAAGATCTACAGATCCTGAGATCGCGCCAGCAGCTCGAGATGGACGTTCTTGCGTACACGCAAAAAGCGGAGCGAGAGAATACCGCACGGGCGCGCGCAGATGCCGAACGTGTTCGGGCTCAGTCTTCTGTTGTCCCGCAAGCACGCGAGCCCGCAGTTAATCAGGCACCGCCACAGCTCAGCGAAGGCGCTTCCATCAAGGCGAAGGACATCGAGCCGCTACTCAGCGATGGGCCGGAGTTGAAACAAGCGTTCTCCAATGCGGCTATGCCAAACCAAGCGCCGGACCCGGTTGCCGATATGGAGCGACGGATGGCGGCATTCAAACAAGCGAACCCGAAGCGGGACTTCGGGCGACATCGCGGACGCTGAAGCAAGAAATTTGCAATCCAATATCCAGCCGTGCTTGAGTGGTTCGTCAGGCAGGCGTCATTGGGTTCATGCAAATGGGGGATCACGCTTAACAAATCTTGTAAGGGCCATCCGCAAGCGTGCGGCCCTTGGAATGGTCGTTGCCGAGCCAGGGAAGCATTTTTAGAGGCAGCTGGTAAGATCGAGCCGCCCGTGATCGACTACCCCGCGCTCACTTCCGTACTCGCCGATCCCGTTGCTGACTTGGAGCGCCGTATGGCCGCGTTCACGAAAGCACATCCAAGAAGAGATTTCGGGCGTAGGCGTCAGCGGTGACGGTTAGGTTATACAGGCTGACCACAGGCTCAATAAAATCCAAACCCATGCAGCTGATCCTTGAGAAGACCTTCGACGACTACATGACGTCCGGCGAGAGCACCGTCGCCGAGCTGCTGGCGAGCGATAGCCCGCTCGTTCGAGAACTAAGAGAAAGTTACCGCTACTTCGCGCAGACCCTCTGGACAGACGCGCCAGACATTAATCCGGTCTCGAGTGTGCTGGCGATAAACGCACATATGCATCTGATGGCCGCCATTCGAATAGCTATGACCGGTCACGCCGGAGCCATCTTCCCGACTCTTAGGACTGCCCTAGAATATGCTTGCTATGCATTCTTGATCACCGACGACCCAGCCCTGGCCGCTGTATGGACAAACCGGCACAAGAGCCGAGAAGCGCTTAAAGCAAGCCGAAACAAATTCACAGGCGCGGTGACAGCGACAAGCAAGAAACTAAACGAAGGTCAGCCCGGCAGCGCGGATTGGATCGCGGAAGCGTATGACACGGCAATCGATTTCGGCGCACATCCCAATCCGCGCGGCGTCTTTACGCATATCTCATGGGGCGAAGAGACTTCTTCACACGTGGCAATGAACGTGACGGGATTATATTCCGCAGATCAGTTCGAAACCACGCGATCTCTGATGGCTTGCCTCGACTTCTCACTGGCAATCGCTGTCGTCCTAACAAACTGCCGGAAGGAGTTTTCGGAAGCCATTCAGATCGAGCTCACCGCAATGCACGATCGCAGAGAGAGCGTAATCAGCGAGCTCATTAGGATCGGTGCGATCGTCGTGCGCGGTTACCCTCATGAGAATCAGCAGGAAGGCGATCGCAGCAATGGAGAATGAGCGCCCGTTGCGGCTCCACCCGCACATCGCTATCGTTCCGGTCTTCAAGCGAATGAAACGGCGTCCGGCTTCCTGCCGCCTTCCCGTGCGGCGTCGGAAACATGCAACCCTGTTTACAGGGTTCCGAGCGGGCCTTGACGGGCTTCAAAATTCTTCTTAACGTGAAATCGGCCTCCAAGCACAGGCCGGTGTGCCCACCACGCGAAGCTACGCGGTGCTTTTTCAATCAACTTTCATGCATCCACCCTTGGGCGGACTTGATTGGCAGTGGGCACACAGTCGGGTCCGTGATCTCAAGGAATGGACCATGACACTTCAACTTCAATCGCTGAGAACCACTGCGAAGCGCATCGCTCGCGCTAGGCGTATCCCGCATCATGAGGCGCTCAACCTGATAGCGCAGCATCTGGACCAGCCACACTGGTATGCTCTTACGGCCGCGTGGGACAAGGGATGGCGGCCAGATCCCACGGACGAAGACTTTCTCTCCACCGTCGCAAAAACAATCAACGACCACGTCATGTCGATACCAACCCTTGGCATTGGCCAGGGCGTTCAAGAGAACGGGTCCATCGATGGCCACGCCTACACGCTTGAGATCGACTTCGAAGTCCATATGGCACAGATAGGATGGTGGGGTATCCTGTTAGAACATGCGCCGTCCGAACAGCCACAAATCGAACTCTACAATCTAAGCCCAGCCAATCCAATGTTGGACCCGGTGTTCAGATCAAGAGCGCTCACGATTTGCCACAGTGCCGCCGAAAGATTGAGAGCGCGCATTGCTGTGGACTGGCCCCGGCGGTCGACGAAGCCGGACGCGGACGGTCGGGCCCAGCACCCCCTGACAAAGGGTGTGTCGAACAAGTGGTACTGCCTTCACTGCGATGGTGCGTCCACCGGCGCTCAGATGGCCTCGAACATGTGGCACTGCCCCAGGTGCAATGCGACACCGCTCGACATATTCGCGGCGCCGTTCTGGAAAGCCGCTGATCCAATCGGCTAGAGACTAGTGTGTTGCCAAACGAAGGTGCCTGCGAAGTTCATGAAATCTTCCATCACCTTCTCCAACTCTAGCATAAGATTGTTGGACTCCGCATCGATGTCGGCGCCGGGCGGCAGGCCAAAAACCTGCTGCGTGGCTACGCGCTCGTTGATGACCGCGCCTGGCTCGAACAACACTTCCGCCGATGTGCTTCCGATCGACACCAGTGCCGCCGTCCTGGGCCTCTCCCGCACGTGAGCCAGAAGTTCGGTTAGGATCATTGTAGGATCGTAATGAAATGCGAGTTTATTGCGGATCTTCATAACGACGTGGCCTAAGGCGACGCTCGGCTCATATTGCCGCAAGCGCTCGAACTGCTGCCTAGCGCTTGCGGGACATTCATCTACCAACTCACGGAGCTTCGACTTCTTCGCGATCTCCCGGATCAGCGCCAGCCCTTCATGAAGATGACCAATCTGTAGCTCGACGAAATACTTGAAAGCCTCCTGCTGCTTGATGCGGATCCTCTCGTCGTCACGCTCGCGCCACATCGTTGCAGTCTCCTCGGCGATCGCACAATCATTCATCACCATCATGAGCCGTATGAGCATCGACCCGACTTCGGCGTCGCGTGCAATCTTGTCCATGGAGACAAGCTTGGTCCGGCTTTTAATGAATCCCATAAGACCTCTCCGGAAATGGCCGTCCGGACCGCTACAGCTCGAAAAAGAGCTCGTCCACTCGGCAGAGCGCACGACGAACGACGCTTGCATCGACGCCGCTTGCGCGGACGACACAGGCTTGCAATGCGGTTAGCAGCGTTTCGAGAGACACGTCGGTGCCCTTAGGCAAGCCTATAATCGCGCGAGCGATCGTTGCTGCTTCTTTGCTGCTCGTAGGGGGAGGAATTGTAGCACCCGCCTGAATCTTCTTGAGCATAGACGCTGACTGCCCCGTTGCCGTTTGCCGCGCTGTCTCCTTCTTGCTCATGCGGCTTGCGAAAAGCGTCTTTCGGGGAACCGCTGCCGCAGTTTTATTGATGAAGCCAACGAGAGCCACTTTGGAAAGGCCCGCCTGCCTGGCGAAGAAGCGCAGCGGAAGCCAATCTCCTTGCGCGCCTTCCAAGGCGTAACGAATATACTCCTTGGGATCGAGTACGCTTGTCTGCCCAAGAAAGTCGTTGATTAGATCATTGCGCGTGACGACGCCTTTCTTGAGCACCGCATCTCCCGCGCCGACTGCTCGGACATCTCCGACAAGCCGTAGCGCTGGCTTACCGTCCTGCTCCCTAAAACTTCCTTCTTTGATGAAGGCCACTCTCTCGAGCAGAGCTTCGTCGATCTGGATCACCTGCTTGCCATCACCCAGCGTTCCCGCTTCCAGGTCTGCGATCATCGCGCGTTCGGGGCCAAGAACCATCAAGCGCTCAAGCATAGGCCATAGGTCAACGCGGGCGCGACGGTCTCTCTCGTCGAGCAGTGCCCGGAGATCGCTGTACTTGATACGAGAGGACTGGCCCACGTAGCGATAGTACACGTCGCCTTCGCGTATCTCGCCGTCGTTGCGGGTCGCAATGATCGGACGGCTGGCGTGTTGCTCTACGTGGATCACCCCTACTATTTTGCCGCCGACAGTGACGGTCCCAACAGTAAAGCGCGGCGTTGGATCGAATGTCGCCTTCACCTTCTTCGTGAACTCAACGGGGTCGATCTTCGAGAATTCGGTATCGTTGATGCCGCAGACGACATGGCTCAAATCGAACCCGTCATCCGCGCATTTGCCCTTATCATAAACGCCAAATAACACGTAGCCGCCGCGATTGTTCGCTAGCGCGGCCATGGGCTTTAACCAATTGTGCGCGTGCTTGAAACCGAAGCTCGTTTTGCATTCATGCTCGTCGGTCTCCCCGGCCTTTAGACGCCAATACAACCCGACGCCAACTTCTTCGAAGAGGTTCTTGAGGGCTTCCGGCGACATTGGGCCGTGGTCGGGCGTTTGTGGCGCTGCGGCCACGACGACAGCCCCACCTTGGGCGGAAAACTTCGCGATGAATTCCTGGGTTCGCTCGTCCGATGCGGGCGCAATGCTCCTGGAATTGGCATACGTTCCCTTACGGATTCCAGTAATCCGGCCGGAATTCACGGGTCGGTCCGGTCGGTTGAAGAAGAACTGGATGTCCTTGTTCTTCATCTTTCGACCAAGCATCGCTTTGATTAGCGCGATTTCCTCGTCGGTGATTGAACGCTTGGCCATTTTTTCCCCTCCCCATTCAACCTTCTATTATTTTGCATCGGGACGGAAGGTGCTTTGCATCGTGGAAAGTGGCGCGTCCGGCCATGCCGGTCGGGCTCTATTCGGCCGCCTGGTCGAGCGGCCTCACGAAGCCGCCCCTCGGTTGAAGCCGAGGGCGGGGCGTCTTCGCCCTTCGGGTGACGATCCCTCGCGCATGTAGCGCTGGCAGCCTTCGGCTGACTCGGTCCTGCTTTTTGTAGGGGCCTGCGGCCCCTTTGCGTCAAGGCCAAGCCCTTCGGGCGGAAACCGGGGCCGTGTAGTCGCTTCGCTCCGGCCCGCCCCAACCCCGGTTTCCGGCCCTGACGCTTCAACCCCGCTCATTGCCGCGTGGCTAGTCGGTTGCATGCGCAACCCGAACCCCACAGGCAATCCGATGAAATCCGATGTCTACACCCGCATTACCGAGACTGTTCTCTCTCACCTAGAACAAGGCGTGCGGCCTTGGCACAAGCCATGGCATGCGGACCATGCAGCAGGACGCATCACCCGTCCCCTGCGCGCGAACGGTGTTCCCTATCGCGGGATCAACGTGCTCTCGCTCTGGATGGAAGCGGAGGCGAACGGCTACGCCGCTCCCATCTGGATCACTTACAAACAGGCGCAGGAGTTGAAAGCGCATGTACGCAAGGGCGAGCGCGGTTCACTGGTTGTTTACGCGTCCAAGACCACCCGCACAGAAATCGACACCGTCACGGGCAACGAGACCGAGCGGGATATTCCATTCCTGAAGGGTTATACTGTCTTCAACGTCGAGCAGGTCGAAGGCTTGCCTTCGCAATACTATGCGAGCATTCCCCGCGCACTCGACCCAGTGCAGCGCATTGCATCAGCCGATACATTCTTTGCCACTACCCGCGCCACCATCAATCACGGCGGTGACCGCGCGTACTACAATGCGTCGCAGGATTTTATCCAGATGCCGCCGTTTGAGGCGTTCAAGGATGCGGAAAGCTATTACGCCACCCTCGCCCACGAAGCCACGCACTGGACCAAGCATGAGTCTCGTCTCAATCGCGACTTCGGCCGCAAGCGTTGGGGTGATGAAGGCTATGCGATGGAGGAACTTGTTGCCGAACTCGGCGCGGCGTTCCTATCGTCTGATCTGGCACTTGCTCAGACTGTCCGCACCGACCACGCCGATTATATCGCATCGTGGATCAAGGTCCTGAACGGTGACAAGCACGCCATCTTCACCGCATCGGCTCATGCGCAGCGTGCCGCCGACTTTTTGATTGGTCTGCAAGACCAGATCGCGCGGGCCGCATGAGCCGCCGCATCCACGCACTGCCGGGTCAGCTCGCATTCGATGCATTGCTGGCACAAACGGAGGCGACCAACGAAGCGCGGATCAAGGACCGCAAATACGGTCACTTGCCCTCGACCATGGACGACGCGTTGCCGTTTTTTCGGGGTCTGATCGAACAGCACCACAAGGCGATGCTGGATGGTGACTGCAATGCTGTCGCGCGCTTGCGCGAAGAAGCGCACGACCTCGCGACCAAACTCAACAACTATGAGCCGGGCATCATCGCCGACGAGGATGCGCCGGGTTCCGTTCTGGAGCGGCTGACGCGTGCGGAAGACGGGCAAATCCCGCTCTGGGGACAAGCGGGCTCCTTCGAAATCAAGCACAAGAAGATGCGCGTCCGTATCGAAATCGAAGGCGTGTTCGGCATTGGCGCGACCTTCGTTTCTTGGCTCGGCTTCTCGGCGCATGCCGTGGACAAGACCAAGCCTTTTCTAAGCGAGACCGGATACCGCAGCTTCCTCGGTTTCGGCGGACCACTCCGCGCGGGCCACACTCCTGATACGTTCGTGCAGGCAGTGATAGCAGATTATGTAGACCGAAGCCTTCGGGGGCGACTCCTCAAGATCGTTCCCCTAACGCGGAGATAGGCGGAGCACCGAAGTGTTCCAATGAACTGAGAGGCTAGCGCTTGATCGCTGGCCTTTCGAACACTTCCGGAAAAATCGTCTCGGCTATCACCCCATAGTCTCTCAGTTGCTCTTCGAGCAATGGGATCACCTGTTGGTATCTATGAGTGAACTCCCAGCGCTCTTGTTCGGTCGGCCTGCGGTTCTTTTCAAGAGCCGCGTCATGCAGTCGGCTCAGCTCCTCCAAACGCGCCCGGAGATCCGGCGCGATCGGTAAGTGGTCGTTGCTAATCGGCGCGATGTCGTCGAGAAGGAAGTTGGATGGTTGGAAGCGCAAGCGAAGCTGTTTCATCGCTCCACTTGAGCATCGATGCATGTGTGTTACCAGCCAGCCGAACCCAACCCTACATATGCATGGTGGCTACGGATCGATTCCTTTGCCCAATGCTATCGGAGAGCCGTAAAGCGCTCTCATCATCGTTAGCGCGTTAGCTCCGTTAGTTTCTCGCACAAATCGCGAGCGGACGTGAATGCGATAGCATTCACGTCCCTATTCCTACGCCTCAGCTGAGCGGCTAGTACAGAAGACATATATATCCATGGAGGAGCATTCGGGTCGGCAGGCCAGTCCTCGTAGTTCGCAAAGCATCTATCGGCGATTGGCGGATGGTCGGAGCCTGCCCACAACTTCTGCGGCGTTATCTCGGCATAAATCGCATTAGCTAACGCAATCGCCATGGCACGCTTGCTCCGCACCATGAAGGGGTTGTCGCCGCAGGATACTGCATAGTGGTCCACATCCCGGAGCATCATTTGCCTCGCGAATTCGTCGCATTTGTGCTCTTCGGCCCAGTCCCCGCTGGCTTCTCCCTTTGACGCGAGCACGACGTGATGAATTTCATGCAACAGGATGAAGGCAAGAGCGAGCAGCGAAACTTCCTGTGCAGCTTGATCTTCAACATTTGCGTGCTTGACCAATGATGGCGCCGGAATGTCTGCGGGCCACGGTACATCCAACGTCGCAAATGCCTTGCGAATTTCAGTCAGGCCCTTGGCCAAGCCATCTACGGCCTCGTCCGCTGCTGCCTGTTCGGGGAGGTGAGCCACCTTTGACAAGTCGAATGGCTCTCGCGTGGCTAACAGAAGGATGATTAAACCGCTGTAGGCACGCAATGCACGCCACGCGAGAAAGCTGATCAGGTACACCTGCATCACTGAACGATGTGTGAAAATAACCTGGCCGTAAACATTTTCAAACTTGAAGCCTGGTCCGTCTCTCCCCTCACGGAAGCCGGCGAGCGCGATGATCTCATCGATTTCAGACAGTCGTTCGGGAACTGCCGCTCGCAGCAGTTGGACGGCGTCCCTAGCAAACTCTTCCTCGCCGCTCTCGGCCATCTCTCTTGCTCCGCCGCCTAGGTCTACTTGTACTGTTGCCAAAAGACGATCTTCATCACCTCTTTCAGCTTCTGCAGTTGCACGCCCTCATACGCTTCAGCCCGAAGCAGGCCACGGATGATCGATCCGTAGCGCCGAGCTAACTCATACTCGCGCTGCGCTTGTTCTTGGGTGATGCCTAGCGGTGAATTCCGCACGCGGCAGCTCTTGTCGAGATCGATATAGACCGCGTTCTGTTTGACTTGATCTCGTTTCCCACGAGCAATGCCCTCCGCATCCGGGTGATATTCCTCGCCGTACGCAAAATCTCCCCGACGAATTTTCTCGTGGTAGAGAATATTCAAGGCGCTGCTGACCCGCTTGGGGAACCTCCCTTCGAGGGCATACTCGGCTCGGATGATTTCCTGCAACTGCTCCAACGTTTCCCATTCGGGATCGATGTACTCCATCACTATCGCGATTAAGTGCTTGCAAGCATGGTTGCGGATGACGCGAAGCAGGTCGGAATCCCAGGGGACGAGTTCTTCGCGCACCAAGTAGAGAGTGAAAGCTTTCGCGTATTCCTCCTGAGCCAGCATCGAAATGGCCAAGCATGTGCCGCCCTGCTTTTGCGCTTCCAACCACTGAGCGTCATCCATGAGACGTTCAGCATTTGCCAAACAGGCATCGAGCGAGGCTTGGACATCTTCACGTCGTGGCGGCGTGAGCCGTTTTGATTCTGCGGTGTTCATCGCACCCATCATCGCTGATTCACGAATTTTATAGGCGGTCCATTGCGGGCACGGATCATCGCCCGTGGTTCACGCGAATTTCCCTGCTTCCGGCGGGCGTTCGCCCAGTTTGAGCCGTTCGGCTCGGGGGTGAAGGAGGCGCTTGTCCTACTCAGGATTCTCGAAAAACGTCACAGTTTCCTACACATAGCACGCCCATTTTACTGAAAACATATATTTTTCAATTAGTTACAAGTACATTCAAACTACTTAAAATCGCTTGATCCGAAAGGGTCGTGCCGGTTCGAGTCCGGCCGGGGGCACCATGGCTGCAACGCAAGGGCTTGCGCCTCCAGAGAGGTTTAGTAGTGGCCATTCTCTACTCACAGGCCTTCACCCTGGCGATAACGGTTATGGTCCTCATGGGCACCGTTGCCGTTTCACTCTGGCTTCGCAGTGAGCGGCCAAAGGCACCTCAAGTCCGTCCGATGACGCTTAGCGAGGAGTTCCGGGCTTCCCTCCTCTCGGCCAAAGCGGCCGCACGACAACGCGCCGCCGAAGCCAGGAGGGCAAAGAAGCTCGAAGATGCAGCACGGCGGAAGAAGGATCAGGAAGGCTAGCTGACGGATGGGGTGGACGATGCGGCTGTAACGCATCAATCCCCCTCCAGCGACTGGTCTCGACAGAGTACGTAGCTGTCCCGTCGTCGAAGTCGCATCAAGGCGGCTTTCTGGCCGCAAAGATCTTTGTCAGCACTATAAGCCCGATCTGCGAGACCCAGCGCACCGCGCCGATCCGGAAGCCCGCCTGCAAGAGCTCTTCCGACGGGCTGCCCCGCCGCTGCGACAAGCTCGCCAGGAACCTCCTGGCCGCCTTCGCTCGCTCAGCCCGACTCCGATGCGACCTTATGTGTCCACAACCTAACGGCCGATACCGCTCACGCCTCTGTTGCCCTTGAGCAGCTCGTCGAAGAAGGCGATCGTCTTGGTCAGCCCCTCGTCGAGCGCGACCTTCGGCTCCCACTTCAGCATCTCGCGCGCCAGCGTGATGTCGGGGCAGCGCTGCATCGGATCGTCGACCGGCAGCGGCTCGAACACCAGCCGGCTCCTGCCGCCGACCTTTTCGAGGATCTTCTCGGCCAGGTGCCGGATCGGCATTTCGACCGGATTGCCGATGTTGACCGGTCCGGTGAAATCGTCCGGCGTATGGTCCATCAGGCGCAGCCAGCCGTCGAGCAGGTCGTCGACGTAGCAGAAGGCCCGGGTCTGCATGCCGTCGCCGTAGATCGTGATGTCCTCGCCCTTCAGCGCCTGCACGATGAAGTTCGACACCACGCGCCCGTCGTTGGGGTGCATGCGCGGCCCGTAGGTGTTGAAGATGCGCGCCACCTTGATGCGCAGCCTGTGCTGGCGGTGATAGTCGAAGAACAGCGTCTCCGCGCACCGCTTGCCCTCGTCGTAGCAGGCCCGCGGCCCCAGCGGATTGACGTTGCCGCGGTAGCTCTCGACCTGCGGATGCACGGTCGGATCGCCATAGACCTCGCTGGTCGAGGCCTGGAAGATCTTGGCGCGCACCCGCTTGGCCAGGCCCAGCATGTTGATGGCGCCATGCACGCTCGTCTTGGTCGTCTGCACCGGATCGTGCTGGTAGTGGACCGGCGAGGCCGGGCAGGCGAGATTGTAGATCTCGTCGACCTCGACATAGAGCGGGAAGGTCACGTCGTGGCGCATCAGTTCGAAGCGCGGATTGTCGAGGCAGGCCACCACATTGGACTTGCTGCCGGTGAAGTAGTTGTCGACGCAGAGCACGTCGTGTCCGGCCTCGAGCAGGCGCTCGCAGAGATGCGAGCCGAGGAAGCCCGCCCCGCCGGTGACCAGTATCCGCTTGCCCATGCTGCCTCTCGGAATCGCCTCTGACGTCGCGCTCGACATTAGGCGATCAAACTCTTGAATTC
>JALHMN010000015.1 GCA_022844005.1 bacterium
GCGGCGGCGCGCTGCCGCAGCTGGGGCGCGGCGGTGACGGCCGAGGTGGCGCGCGGCCGCACGGCCGGTTTTTCCATCCCGCCGATCGAGGGCGTGGACGACACCACCCCGCCGGCGAGCCGCGAGGAGGCCCAGGCCCGCGTGGTCGAGTGGCTGCGCGTGCTGGAACGCGACGGCCTGTTGCCCCGCATCTTCGCCGAGCGCGTGTTCATCAAGGAACTGGGCCGCATGGGCTTCAGCCGTGCCGACCTCGACCGCCTGCGCGCCATCGACGCCGCGTCGGGAAAGAAGGGAGGCGGGGCATGAGCGCCGAAACGATGATGGTCCGTCCGGCCTTCACCTGCGGACGCTGCGGCGGGCCGGTGCGGGACGAGGCGGTGCCGGGCTTCGAGGCCTATGTCGAGGGGCTGCGGGTCACGCTGGAGGGCGGGGTCAGCCGCTTCACCTGCCGGGACACGGCCTGCGCCGCCGCCGGCCATGTCGTGGCCGACGAGCAGCACCTCGCCGCCCGGCTGGCCCAGGCGCGGCTCACGCATCCGCTGAAGCTCGACGGGCCGGAAGGGCGGTTCGTGCGGCGGGTGCTGGACCTGACCCAGGCCGCGCTCGCGGCGAGGCTGGAGATCACCAAGGTGCACCTGTCGAGCTGGGAACGCCGGCAGGTCGCGTTCTCGCCGGCGCTCGAGATGCGCTTCCGCCTCGCCGCCGCGGCGGCGTTGCAGGCGGTGCATCCGGGCTTCACCTTCGACTGGCCGGCGCTGGCCCGGTTGAAGCCGAGGGTGGCGGAGGGGGAAAGGCCCGTCTTCCGTTTCGTCTGGGTGCTGGGCGGATGGCGGCTCACCCCTTCGAGTGCTGCCGAATCAGCGGCCGCCTGAGATCCCCGCGGTGCGGAAGGCGACCATTCCGCGGGCGCGGCGCCATGGCCGGCGCCACCCGCGCTGGAACTCCCCGAATTCCGGGAAGCACTCGTCTTCCTGCCCGCTCACCGCTCCAGGCCCGCCGGTGTCAGTCCACTCTCGGGGTGCCGGTCCTCAGCAGCATGTAGCCGGTGACGGCGGCGACGACCGAACCCGTCAGGACGCCCAGCCTGACCGCGACGGCGTGGGCCTGGTCGTCGAAGGCGAGGCCGCCGATGAACAGGCTCATGGTGAAGCCGATGCCGCAGAGCACGGCGAGGCCCCAGATCTGCCGCTCGCTAACGCCTTCGGGCATGCGCGCGGCGCCGATCGCGACGGCGAGGCGGATGGACCCCCAGATGCCGAGGGCCTTGCCGAGCACCAGGCCGAGCGCGATTCCGAGCGTCACCCGGTCCAAGAGCGCGGCGAAGCCGATGCCGGCGAAGGAGATGCCGGCATTGGCGAAGGCGAAGGCCGGCAGGATCAGGAAGGCGACCCAGGGGTGCAGCACGTGTTCGAGGAAGCGCGCCGGGGAATGGCCGTCCTCTTCCTTCAGCGGAATCGCGAGCGCGGTGATGACGCCGGCGAGCGTGGCGTGCACGCCCGATTTCAGCACGCAGACCCACATGATGGTGCCGACGACCCCGTAGGGGATGATGCTGCGCACCCCGGCGAGGTTGAGGCCGATCAGCACGACCGTGGCGGCGCCGGCCATGCCGAGCACGCCGACATGCAGATCGGCCGTGTAGAAGACCGCGATGATGACGATGGCACCGAGGTCGTCGATGATGGCGATGGCGGTGAGCAGCACCTTCAGCACCAGCGGCACCCGGGCGCCCAGCAGGCTCATCACACCGAGCGCGAAGGCGATGTCGGTGGCGGCGGGAATGGCCCAGCCGCGGATGTCGACGCCGTCGTCCCAGTTGAGCGCGGCATAGATCAGGGCGGGCAGGATCATGCCGCCGATGGCGGCGATGATGGGCAGCGCCGCCGCCCGCAGGTCGGACAGCTCGCCCTCGACCAGCTCGCGCTTGATCTCGAGGCCGACCAGGAAGAAGAACACCGCCATCCAAAGATCGTTCAGCCAGAGCAGCATCGGCTTCCTGATCTCGAGATCGCCGACGATGACGGCGCCGGGGATATCGAGGAAGGCGCCGTAGAGATGCGACAGCGGCGAATTGGCGAGGATCAGCGCCAGCAGCGCGGCGGCGGCGAGGATGATGCCGCCCGCCGCTTCGAGCCGGAGAAAATTGCGCATCGCAGTCATTACCGGCATCACGGCCATTCCGGGGTGTCCTCTCGTCGCTGCGTCGTCGTTATTATGTACCGGGGTCGGAGGGAAGGGGTCACCTCCAAAAGTCAAAAATGAATCCAAACGAAAATATCTCTTGCGTCTTGGGGCAGAATATGAGATAATTTTCTCATAGTGAGAGATTGCGCTTCGGGGCTACCTCGGCGCGGTCGGGAGGTGACGGGATGCAGCCGGATGATCCAGCGGCGGCCCCGGATGCCCCGCCCCAGCTTCTCCCGCCCGGCCTTCCGCCCGGGGCGGCGGCTTTCGTCAGCATGGCCCGGCTGCATCTCTACGATCCGACATCGAAGCAGATCGAGTTCCACAGCGCCGGCGCGCTGGCGCGGGAGCGGCTGTTCCTGGCCGGCAACCAGCTGGGCAAGACGACGGCGGGCGCGCTGGAACTGGCCATGCACCTGACCGGGGATTATCCGCCCTGGTGGCAGGGGCGGCGATTCCCGGGACCGATCGTCGCCTGGGCGGCCGGCGTGTCGGGCGAGAGCACGCGCGACAATCCCCAGCGCCTGCTGCTCGGCCGCCCCGGCGCCCCCGGCACCGGCGCCATCCCCCGGGCGGCGATCGGACCGATCGCCTTCGCCCGCGGCATCGCCGGGCTGGTCGACACGCTGCAGGTGCGCCATCGCCGCGGCGGGCGGTCGCTGCTGTCCTTCAAGACCTATGGCAAGGGCCGTCAGAAATGGGCGGGGGAGACGATCGATCTGGTCTGGTTCGACGAGGAACCGGGGCTCGACATCTACACCGAGGGGCTGACGCGCACCAACCGCACGCAGGGTCTGGTCTACGCCACGCTGACGCCGCTGATGGGGCGCACGGCGCTGATCGACCGCTTCCTCGGGTCGAACGATCCCGGCCGGACGGTGGTGCAGTTCGCCCTCGACCAGGCCACGCAATACACCCCGGAGGAACGCATGCAGCTGGCATCGGCCTATCCCGAGCATGAGCGGGAGGCGCGGGCTCGCGGCGTGCCGCTGCTGGGCGAGGGGCGCGTCTTCACCGTCGACGAGGCGTCGATCGCCTATGACGCGGGCGGGCTTTCGCGCCACTGGCGGCGCATCGGCGGCATCGACTTCGGCATCGGCCACCCCACCGCCGCCGTCTGGATCGCGCATGATCCCGATACCGACTGCGCCTATGTCTTCGATGCCTATCGCGCCGCCGACCGCACCATCGAGGCGCATGCGACGGTGATCCGCGGCCGGCACGGCGGCGCGGTTCCCTTCGCCTGGCCGAAGGACGGAGCGAAGCGCAGCGAACTGTCCGGGGCGCCGATCGCCGAGGAATATCGCAAGCGCGGCCTCGCCATGCTGGCGGAACACGCCACGCACGAAGAGGGCGGCGACAGCCTGGGCACCGGCATCCTGCTGATGCAGGAGCGCCTGGTGCAGGGGCGCCTGCGCGTCGCGCGGCATCTGACGGACTGGTTCGAGGAGTACCGCCTGTATCACCGCAAGGGCGGGCTGGTGGTGGCGGAGCGCGACGACCTCCTGTCGGCGACACGCTATGCGCTGATGATGCTGCGCCGTGCCGCCACGCCGCCAGCCCAGGTCGGCACGCGGCCGCGGCAGACGGACGGCGAATACAACCCCTTCAACTGGTGAGCCCGGCGCATGGTGACCCTGCGGCCGCTGTCGAGCGGCGGGCTCATGCATGTCGCGCTCAACATGCGCGATGCCGATGCCGCCGAGATCTTCGCGCTTCGTTTCGACGACGACCGGGCCCGGATCGCGACCGAAGCCAAGGCCTTCTCGCGCTTCGGCGCGCTCGCTTATGACGGCGCGACACCGGTGGCGGCGATCGGCGCCGCGGAGGTGACGCCCGGCTGTTTCGAGATGTGGCTGTTCGCCACCGATGCCTGGCCGGTCGTCGCCCGCGCCGTCGCGCGCCATGCGTTCGGCAGGCTGATCCCGGCGCTGCTGGCGGCCGGGGGGCGGCGGGGGCAGTGCCTCTCGCTTTCGACCCGCCTGGACGCGCACCGTTTCCTCGAACGGCTCGGCTTCCTGCGCGAGGGAGAGCTGCGGGCCCGCGGGCGGAACGGCGAGACCTTCTTCCTCTATGCATGGAGGCGATCCGATGTGCTTCTTCCCCTCTCCCCCGTCCTACACCCCACCGAACGAGGGCCAGTCGGCGGAAGCCGCCCGGCAGGCCGCTGATGCCGAGCGTCGCCGCCTGCGGGCGGCGCGGGGGCGGCAGTCGACCATCCTGACCGATCCGCTGGGCGGCACCGGCGCCGCGGCGGGCACGCGCAAGACGCTGCTCGGCGAATAGCCGCCGCTCTCATCTCCCGATCTTCGAACAGCCCGCGCGCCTTGGTCGCGCGGGCGCGGGCCTTCCCCTGCGCGGTGCGTGCGGCCCACGGGCTGCGGCGCGGGTTGCCGACCCCTGCTCCCCGCCGTGGCACGGCCGAGGCGGGGGAAGGCCCGAACCCATTTCCTTGAAAGGCGATCGATGTCCGACCAGAACGCGCTCGAGATCATCCGCCGCCAGGAGCGGCTCGCCGCCGACCGCGCGCCCTTCGAACGCGAGTGGCGCGAGATCGCCGAATACGTGGCGCCGCTGCGTGCCGGCTTCGAGCCGCGCGCCGATTCCGACCCGGCGGGGCGCCAGCGCTTCGACGGCACCGCCGGCATGGCGGCGGAGAACCTGGCCGCCGGCCTCTGGGGCGCCATCACCAATTCGGCGACCGCGTGGTTCGCGCTCCGCCATGCCGAGGAGGAACTGAACGAGGACGCCCAGGCCAAGGCCTGGCTGGAACGGGCGACCGGCATCATGCGCGAGGCCTTCGCCGCCGGCGGCATGCGCTTCTACGGCCGGGCGGTCGATCTCTATGCCGATCTCGTCACCTTCGGCACCGGCGTCTTCTACGTGGACGACGCGGATGCCGACGGGCGTCTCTTCTTCACCTGCCGGCACCTTTCCGAATGCTTCGTCGCCGAGGACGAGCGCGAGGGGATCGACACGGTGCATCGCCGCTTCGACTGGACGGCGCGCCAGGCGGCGCGACGCTGGGGCGCCGCCCTGCCGCCGCGGCTGATCCGGGCGGCCGAGAAGGAGCCGGAACGGCGCTTTCCTTTCCTGCACGCCGTCATGCCGCGCGAGGACTACGCGCCCCGGCGGCGCGATGCGAAGGGGCTCTCCTTCGCTTCCGTCTATGTCGATGTCGAAGGCGGCACCGTCATCGCGGAAGGCGGCTATGCCGAGTTCCCCTACCAGGTGCCGCGCTGGTCGACCCGGGCGCGGCGCGTCTATGGCGACAGCCCGGCGATGCTGGCGCTGGCCGACGCGCGGATGCTGAACGCGATGTCGAAGACGACGCTGGTGGCGGCGCAGAAGGCCGCCGACCCGCCGCTCCTGGTGCCGGACGAGGCGGCGCTTCGCGGCGTCCGCGTCTCTCCCGGCGGGATCATCTACGGCGGTGTCGATGCCGATGGCCGGGCGCTGTACCAGCCGCTCGCCTCTGGCGGATCGATCGGCCTCGGCCTCGAGCTCGAGGACCGGCGCCGGCAGGCGATCCGCGATGCCTTCTATGCCTCGCTGCTCCTGATGGTCCCCGAACCGGGGCGCACGGCGACCGAGGTGCTGGCGCGGCAGGAGGAGAAGATGACGCTGCTCGCACCGCATCTCGGCCGCGTGCAGAGCGAATTCCTCGACCCGCTGATCGACCGCGTGTTTCGCGCGCTGGCCCGGGCCGGCGCCTTCCCGCCGATGCCCCGGGTGCTGGCGCAGAGCGGGCGGCTCAAGGTCGACTACGTCTCGCCGCTTGCCCGGGCGCAGCGGGCGGGCGAGGGGAACGCGGTGACACGCACGTTGGAGGCGCTGGCGCCGCTCGCCGCCGCCGATCCGGGCGTGTTCGACAATTTCGATGCCGATCAGCTGGCCCGCACGCTCGCCGAAGCCTTCGGCCTGCCGACGCGCGCGCTCCGACCCATGAAGGCGGTCGAGGCGCTCAGGGCCGAGAAGGCCGCCGCGGCGATGCCCCAGATGCCGGAACTGCCGCTGCCGCCGCCCGGCGGCTTCTGACGCGCGACCCTCAACGACCCTGCCTGGAGGTTCCCCCATGGCCATCGACCTGTCCGGCCTGCCGCTCGCCCGGGATGGTGAGGCGAACCCTGCGGCGCTGCGGCGCCGTGCCGGCGCACGCCTCGCCGCAACCGAAGCCTGGCTCGACGAGGACGGCGAAGCCGTCGACCGCATCGCCGCCGATCATCGCGACCTGGCGCCGGACCTCGATCCGCTGCACGCGGACCTGGCACTGCGCCGGGACAGGGCAGCCGATGCCACGCGGCATGAGGAAGCCCGCGCGGCGATCGGCGCCACGCTCGGCCGGCTGGCGGCGGGGGCGGCTGAGAGCGGTGAGCCCGCGCGCCGGCAGAGCCACGGCGCCCTCGCCCGGTTGGCGCTGCAGGAGCATGCCGAGGCCGGCCTGATCGATCCCGGCGAAGCCGAGGCCTTTGCCGGCGACTATGACGCGCGGCTGGCGGCGGCCGATGCCGAGAAGCTCACCCGCACCGATCCCGCGCTGGTGCGCCGCCTCCTTGCCGACCAGTCGATGTTTCCGGGCCTCCTCCCCGAACAGCGCGAGCGCCTCAGCCGCGCCGCCGAGGCTCGGCTCGCCGCCGCCCCGGACGACAAGGCGGCCTCGACCGAGCGGGCGACCGCGATCGGGGCGGGGTCGAGGCTGACAGCGGCGGCCCGCAACCGTGCCGATCTGCGGCGGCGGCTGACCGCGGGCGAGGCGGGGCTCGCCGATATCGACGCGGCCGAGGCCGCCGGCGAGATCGACGCCCGTGGTGCCGGCGCGCTGCGGCAAGGTTTCACGGCGGCGCGGGAGATGGCGAAGCAGGAGGCGGAAGGGATCCGGCGGGTGGAGGCAAGGCTGATCGCCAGCGGCCGGCTCGACCCCGCTTCGGCCGAGGACCGCACCGCGCTCGATGCCCATTACCTCAACACCCGCAAGGGCTGGGACGAAGCGGGCCTCGCGCCCGAGGAGGTGCGGGCGGAACTCGCCGACTACATCCTCGATGCCGGCTGCTTTCCGGATGCGGTGCGCCAGCGCATCGGCCGCATCTTCCGCGTGGGCACACCGCAGGAGCGCTGGGAAGCCGCCGACCTGATCCGGACGATCGAGGAGAGGAGCCGCGGGCTTCTCGACCAGCTCGACGCGGATGACGTGCGCGAAGCGCTCGGCATCGCCGCGCTGGAGAAGGCGGGCTGGCCAGCGGCCGACGCGGTGACGCGCTACGGGTTGCTGGTGAGCGGTGAGGCGAAGGATCCGGCGGCGGCGCGGGATCGGGCAATCCTGGAGCAAGCATCGAACAGCGGCGGAAGGGTTGTGCTGGCCCCCATCCTCGTTACCGATGAGGAAGAGAAACCGGAATTAAGTGAACAGGCGAATGGATCCGGTTCGACGTCAGCTTCGCCGGCTCCAGCGACCCCTCTACCCAATTCAGTCTTGGGACCGTCTTCGGTAGCTGCCTCTTCTGATACCGATCTTGCCGTTCCGCCGATCACCAGCGCCCCGGAAGCCGACAAGGGCGAGGGGCACCACCAGGGTGACGATGGCGTCGGGTCCGCGGAGGCCCGGCCCAGCCCGGCAGCAGAAGCCGAGCACGGAGAAGCATCAGCCCCGGAATCCAAACGACCCGCGATCACCGTCGAAGTGGCGCGGCAGGAATTCGAGGCGCGGAAGGGTGAACTCTCCGATGAGGAACGCACGAATCTGGAGGCGATCTTCCGCACCCTCGAGGAAGGCCTCGCCCGCGCGACGCCTGACGAACGCAAAGTGATCGAGGGCTACCTGAATGAAAAGGACGTCAAGGTTGCGGAACCGGTCACCCTCACCGTCAGCACGGCGGTCGTACTTTCTGCCCTCCTGGTTGGTTACTGGGTATCTACCGAATCAGGAGGTGACAGCGCGCGGAAGCTAGCGGCTCGACTGGGCCGCATTGCATTGCGCGCCGGGCCAGGGTTGGGGAGGTTCGGAGGGTTGCGTTTTGGCAATCCCGCTCAGGAGCGCGCGCCTCTCAAGGAGAGATCGGCGCCGCTACCTGGGATCGGGGAAGCTCGGCGAGAGAAGCCGGAGCCACCCGGCAAGTCCAACGGGCCTCTTCCACTCACCACGCTGCCGCTCGAAAGGCGAAGCGACGAAGAAGAGGTGACGGCGGAACAAGTCCTCGACGACCTGCTTGATTTGGCCTTCGTCGATGCCTGGGAGCGTTACCGAAAGACCATCGATCCAACGATGGCAAATCCGTGGGGTACCCGCGGGTCACCGCTGACGCGGAAGGATCTCGACACGCTCGTCCGCGAATGCAAGGCCGAGTCGCGGAAGTTCCCCGGCATGGCCGAGACTTTCAAACACATCGCGGGTGCCACAACAGACGGTCGCGGAGATCAGGAACTTCCGGAGTCGACATACAAGGTCAGGGACAATCCGAAGGCAGGGGAGAAAAAGCATCGGCGAACCGACGCGGTAATCAGTGTCTGGAACTTCCTTGTCGATTTCAATACGGTTGATACCTACAAGAGCGGCGCAATCCACAAGCGTGAGCTGGAAGCGGCTGATGATGTTCGGAGTTTGCCGGCCAAGATTTTGCACTTGGTCGAGAAGAGGTTCAGTGGCGAAACCGATGCTTCTTTCCAGAAGCGCGCTCGAGCCGCCTGCAACAAGGCTTTTCGGGAGATCGAGGCCAAGCGAAAGGCAGAGGAACGTACGGGAGGAGCGGACAAGGACGATGGGACCGCTCGCGAGAAGACGAAGCCTCCCGCCAAGCCGCGGCCGAGATGAGTGCATCAGCTAAGGGAAGAGTCCGAAGGCTCTCCAGTGCTTCCGCACGCGACGGCGCATATACGCGCAAGGACGCTGAAGCGTTTATCGCTCGCTTGCGAGAGGTGTTTCCACGGGTCATCCTCGTACGAGACAACTATGCGGACCGAGATCAACTGGAAAAGCTCAAGATTCTAAGTGAATTCAGTGAGATCCCGCCGGACAGCGACGATGTGTGCTTCTGCATCGTCGATATTGGCTGGGTGCCCGAAGTGGTCTACCTCGGTGGTGGCACGTACGTGCTGGCCGATCTGCCTGGCCCGATTGGGACCGTTCGGTGGGCAGAACCGACTATGGGCATTCTCACGCCCGATCGAACTGGCCCGCTGACGGTGCCACAAGGACGCATACATGTGTCCTATGACAAGGCTTCCCAGAAGAAGCAGAGGGACGCCATCATGCGAGCGGCGGGCTACATCTGCGAAGGAAAAGGCACCGCGGTGAATTGGCCAAGTTATGTAGCCTGGCCGCCCGGAGGATATCCGTTCTGGATGGGAAAAGACGCTGCTCGGTGGTGCCGGGGCGGCCCGAACCGCATTCTCGGCTTCACCCAGCTGGGAAGCGGGCATGGTTTCGTTCCGAAGGAACTCGCTCACTTCAACTGAGCCGTCGAAGCAGTTCCCATCCGTTTTTTTGCTGCTGCTCCGGATTGATGGTTTTCGACTACTGATCGTCCGCAAACGAGAAAGCTCCGATTGTTCCCGCAGCTCTCATCCAACGGCGACGATCCATTGCGGCCCGCCAGCGTGTCACGATCAAGATCCCGATCAAGTGCAGCAACAAGGGCGTTTCGTTCATCGACATCACACATATCAACGACAAGACAGGGAGACGGCTCTTCATCAATACGATCGATGTGCGGGCGGACGGGATCACGCCGACGTCGCGCGAAGAGCGCGCAAGCCAGATAATCCGCGCGAAGATCGACGGCGAGAATGGCGATATCTACATCACCGTTCCCAAGGTGCCCGCAGGCATGGAGCTTGACGAAGAGGCTCTCGCCCGGCGGCTGCAGCCCTACATCGACGAACTGGCACGCCCCTTTCGGGCGAAGTAGGCTACTGCAACAACGGCATGGCAAGGGCGATGGATAGAGAGGGTCCGGAACTTCACCATCGGACACGACCAATTGCGATGTCTCCGCTGGATCTGGAAGCGCTGACGCGACTTATCCTGGCGAAATACCCAGACATGCGCTTCGCCGACTATGATTATTGGACCGATTCGAGCGTGTCTCCGTCGAGACGACTGCGGCCGCCAAACCTGCGAGTGCAGTACAAGGAAAGTCTTAACTTTCCGATGAATTGGTTCGTCCGCATGTGGCGCGAGCCACCCGGCTGGGAACCCTTTTGGCCTGGCCCAAACGAAAACGGCATCTATTGGATCGCGAATTTCCCGAGATTCGAAGCGAGTATCCAGTGTGGCGGTCTGCCCATCGTTGGAACGCAGCTGATGTGGCGAGACGGACGGATCATGGGTTCCTATGCTCCCGACGACATTGAGCATCGGCGCTTCATCGCCAGCCTTTTTCGGCTGATTCCCAAGGTCGCAAGCCAGATGGTCAACATTATCGACCAAAAGACCGGCGAGGTAATCGAGCGATCGGTGCACACGTCCCTATGGGTCGGGCACGACCTGATAAGATGGTTGCGCGAAGATCCTCGGCGTTCGGTGGAGGGGGTATATCAGGCGCCGGACTGAGGTCGGATCATCTCGATGTCGCATCTGAATGAAGCCTCTGGACGGAATCTCGTCTTCACTCAAAGCGATGCTCAAGCCTTTGTTGATGAACTGAGGCGGCGCTTCGCGAATGTTGTTCTGCTCGAGTTTAATATGTATCCGGCCCGCGACCCCTACCTGTGCAGGGTATGCGATACATTGTCGGAATTTGAGGGTGATGGCCGATCCGCGGATGTCTTTCTTTGCGAGCCGGGCGTCGATGTTTCTGCCGGAGAGCGCCGCTATCGAAAGGATATGCTCAAGGTTTCGATAGCGGCCATCAGGCTGCCGTGGGATAGGCCGCAGCGAGTAGGTTCCTACGCAGATGCGTTGTGGCAAACCATTCCCGAAGTATGGCTCTCAGTCGGTTACCGGACAGGCGATCGCGCATTGAAGGACAAGATCATGCGCGCAATGGCCAAGGTGTGCGAACCCGAAAGGGTGAGCGTGTATTGGCCGAGCCTGATTCCATTCCGGTCGCAACGCGATCGTCTATGGGTTGGACGCGACGCGGCCCAGTGGTGCCGGGGTGGCGAGTGGCGCGTCCTGGGCATGCATGGCATCGTCGGCGGCGCGATGGGTACGGTGCCGACCGAGGTCGCCCGCTCCCCTGTTTCGTCGTGACGGCTTTTCGATTCTGATCGCCTACGACGAACGCCTCTTCGGGCCTTCCTTCTTGCAGCGCTGATCCAGCGAACCCAACGCATTCGCGAGTGCTCTGTCCGTCACCTCGCCCCACCTCCAGGAGTCCACACCATGAAGCCCGGTGTCTCGTGGCTCGTCCGCCTGCATGGCGGACGGGCGGCGCGCGTGGCGCGTGCCTTTGCCCAGCTCTTCGACCCGAAGACCGCTGAAGGCAGGGCGGTACTCGCCGACCTCGCCCGCTATTGCCGGGTCGGGCGGTCGAGCTTCGTTCCCGGCGATCCGCACCAGACCGCCTTCAACGAAGGCGCCCGCGACGTCTTCCTGCATATCGCCGAGCTCGCCGGCCTCGATCCATCCGACTTCGCCCATCTGTTCCAGGAGGTGACCCTTGACTGACTTCGATGCCCAGCCCTCGAGCGCGGCGCCAGCGGATTGGCGCGGCAGCCTGCCGGAGGATCTGCGCCAGCATCCCGCGCTCGGCCAGCTGCCCGATGTGGCGGCACTGGCGCGCGAGCATGTGAACGCGCAGGGTCTGATCGGCCGCAAGGGCATCATCCCGCCGGGCGAGAAGGACGGGCCGGAAGCCTGGGAGCGCTTCCACACCGCCCTCGGCCGCCCGGCGCGCCCCGACGACTACGCCTTCGCGGCGCCGGAAGGGATGGAAGGCTATGACCCCGACTTCGCCGGCTGGTTCCGGCAGGCGGCGCACAAGGCGGGCCTGCCGGCGCGCCAGGCTTCCGCCCTGCACGATGCCTATATCGACCTGGTCAGGAGCCGCGGTGCCGAGAGTGCCGCGGCGCGCGCGGCGCGGATGGACGAGGCAGAGGCCGAGCTGCGGCGCGACTGGGGGCGGGGCTATGAACGCAACCTCGGTCTCGCGCGCCGGGCCGCCGGCGCTTTCGCCGATCCCGAGATCGCCCGCGACCTCGCCGAACGCTATGGCGACGCCGCCCTGGTGCGCCTCTTTGCCCGGGTGGGCGAGGCGATGTCGGAGGATCGCCTGGCCGGCGTCGGGGGTGGTGGCGGCGGATTCGGGCTCGATGCCGGATCGGCCCGGGCCGAGATCGCCCGCGTGCAGGGCGACGCCTTCCGCAATCCCGCGCACCCGCTGATGGATGCGACCCATCCCGAGCATGACGGGCTGGTCGAGCGCCTGCGCCAGCTCTATCGCGTCGCCCATAGCGGCTGACGCCTGCGTTTGCCCCGCGATCTTCGCGCGGGGCGTGGGTGGGACGGGGCGGAGGCCCGACCCTGAAGCGTGACGCGCACCTCGCAGCGCCCGCTCTCACCCCGGCCCTTCCTCGCCCGCGCGCGGGGAAGGGCGCGCCCATTCCGCCGGCCGGGCAGCGTCGCGCGCGCCTTGCGCCACGTCCGGACGGCCGCTTCCGGGTCCGCCTTCGCGGCGGGCAGCCCACCTGAACCCGATATCCCGAAACCAAACGCATGGAGGGACAGCCTTGTCCAACCAGATCACGGCCACGTTCGTGCAGCAGTTCAAGGAGACGCTGTATCACCTGGTCCAGCAGAAGGGTGCGCGGCTGCGCGATGCCGTCACCGTGGAGATGGTGAACGGCGAATACGCCTTCTTCGACCAGATAGGCGCCACCGCGGCGGTGGAGCGCACGGCGCGCCACACCGACAGCCCGCTGGTCAATACCCCGCACGCCCGCCGGCGTGTGCCGATGCGCGATTTCGAATGGGGCGACCTGATCGACGACCAGGATCGGGTGCGCTCCCTCGTCGACCCGACCTCGTCCTATCTCCGCAACGCCATGTGGGCGCTGGGCCGCAAGCTCGACGATCTCGTCATCGAGGCGGCATTTGCCGATGCCGCGACGGGCAAGAGCGGCACCACGCCGATCGCCTTTCCGGCCGGCCAGCAGGTGGCCGCTTCGGCCGCCGGCCTCACCATCGACAAGCTCCTGCAGGCGAAGCAGAAGCTCGACGCGGCGGAAGTCGACAGCGACGATCCGCGCGTTCTCGTCTGCTCGGCCCGGCAGATCAAGGACCTGCTGGGCACCACCCAGGTGACCTCGGCCGACTACAATTCGGTGAAGGCTCTGGCGCAGGGGGAGATCGATACCTTCCTCGGCTTCCGCTTCATCCGTTCCGAACGGCTGCCGGCCGACGGTTCTTCGAACCGCCGGGTGCTGGCCTTCGCGCGCTCGGGCATCGGTCTCGCCATCGGCCGCGACATGAAGGGCAGCGTGGGCGAGCGGGCCGACAAGGGCTTCGCCACCTACGTCTATGCCTGCCTCTCCGCCGGTGCCAGCCGGCTGGAGGAGGAGCGCGTGGTCGAGATCAAGTGCACCGAGGCCTGATCCGCCTTCTTCCCGGCAATCACCAGAGGAGATTTCCATGGCAGCCCTGAACGGGATCCAGATGGCGCGGATCAAGGCCTCGCCGATCGACTATCCGGACGTCGCCGATGTCGGCGGGCGCGTCCGCGTGTTCAACGAGAAGATCACCCTCGCCGCCCAGGCGACCAGCGATACGATTGCTGTCGCCCGCCTGCCGAAGGGGGCGCGGCTCCTCTACGGCATGCTCACCACCGACACCTCTCTCGGCACCTCGACGGTCGCGATCGGCATCGCCGGCAGCACCGCGAAGTATCGCGCCGCGGCGGTCTTCACCACGCTCAACACGCCGACGCTGTTCGGCGCGGGTGCCGGAGTAGGCGAGCCGCTGACGGCGGAGGAGGAGGTGATCATCACCATCGCGACGGCGGCCCTGCCGGCCTCTGGCACGCTTCGGGTGATGCTGTTCTTCAGCATCGACTGAGACCGGCGCCGTTCGCGCCCTCCCCCGATCCGCGGGTCGGGGGAGGGTTCTCCGCCTTTGATCGAAGGAGTTTCACATGTGCTTTCAGGGGGCTCCCCTCGTCATGGCGGCGGTCAATGCCGCCGGCCAACTGGCGAGCAGTTCCGCCCAGGCGAAGGCGGCCGGCAATGCGGCCAGGCGCGCGCAGGATGAGGCGGCTCTGGCCGCGGAGAGCGAGCGCGATCGTGCCGTTCGCCTGCGCGCCGCGCTTCGCACCGGCTATGCCCGGGCCGGTGTCGCGACCGAGGGGTCGCCTTCAGAGGCGCTCTCGGATCGGGCCTTCGACGATGAGAAGCGGGTGCAGACCCTGTTGTGGCGCGGAAAGGTGGCGGCCGACGAGCAGCGCGGCCAGGCCAGCCTCATCCGCGCCCAGGGCGCGCTCGGCGCCTTCAACGGGCTCGGCAACGCGCTCTACAGAATGAAGGATGGCCGCGCATGACAATCGCAAGTACGACGACATCGATCGCCTATGCCGGCGACGGGTCGGCGACGGCCTTCCCCGTGCCGTTTCCCTTCTTCGACCCCGGCGATCTCGAGGTCATCGAGCGGGTGGTGGCAACAGGGGCGGAGACACTGAAGGTGCTCGCCACGCACTACGCCGTCAGTGGCGGGGCGGGGGCGTCCGGGACGGTCACGGCCCTTGCCGCGCCGCCGGCCTCGGTCCAATGGGTGATCCGCCGCCGCACCGCGGCCGTGCAGACCAGCGACTACGTGCCGAACGATGCCTTCCCGGCGGATGGTCATGAGCGCGCCTTGGACCGCCTCACCATGCTGGCGCAGGAGTTGGGGGAGACGCTCGGGCGGGCGCTGCTGGCGCCGAGGTCCGAGAGCCTGGCGATGACCCTCCCGCCGATTCCGGCGCGGGCGGGGCGGCTTTTGGGCTTCGATGTCGGCGGGCAGCCGATCGCCGCTGCCGGGTCGGTGCCGAGCACGGCGGTATCCCCTTTTTCCGCCACGCTGCTCGATGACGTCGACGCCCTCGCGGCGCGCACCACGCTCGGCATGCCGCTGCACTTCGCCAATGTTCACAAGGGCGGAATCGACCAGACCGGCATCGCGGACGGGGTATGGACCAAGCTCACTTTCAGCACGGAGGTGGCGGACACGGCCGGCAAGTACGATCCTTCAACGTCGCGCTACACGCCCGGAATCGCCGGATGGACGCTCGTCATCGCGCGTGCGGCATGGACCAGCATGGAGGACCAAGCCGTCACGGGGGTCCATCTCTATAGAAATGGATTCTATCATTCGCCGGGTGGCGCATCGATGATCGGAGCCAGCGGACTCGGAAGCTATCATGGTGTGCCGATGGTCTGCATCGCGGAGCACGGCGTCTCCGATTACTTCGAGATTTTCGCCCTGTGGGATGGAACCGGCGGCACGCGTTCGGTGAGCGGGGCGAGCAGCCAGACCTTCGCCCAATTCCTCACGCTTCGGCAGATCGTATGAGGTCGGTCATGAACAAGGCGAAAGCGCTTCTCGGATGGAATGCCGGTCTGATCGCGGGACGGGACTACAGGGTCGAGGACCATCTCGACGGCAATGGTCAGGCCATCGTGTGGCTGAGCAACGCGTCGAACCCTCCCTGCCAGGAAGATCTCGAAGCCGGATGGGTCACTTGGCTGAATGGAACCGCAACGTCACCCGCGGACCCGATCCGGGCATTGGCAGCGCAGATCGGCATCATCCTCCACGTGCTCGACATTCCGGCGACGGAGCCGTTCCAGCTCCTGTTTGGCAAGCAGGACCACTCCACGCCGATGCAGGAGACAGAGCATGGCCGATGACGATCCTGCCCGGATCCGCATGGCGGTTCTGGAGGCGCGCCTCGAGGGGCATGAGACCCTCTGCGAGCACCGCCAGGGATCGCTCCGGCAGCGGCTCGAGGAGACGATCGCCGAGTTCCGCCTGCAGGCAGCCGATCTGCGGGCGGGCCTTCGCCGCATTGAAGTGACGATGTATGGCGGGGTCGTCACCTTGCTCGCATACCTGGCGCAACGATTCTTTCTCGAACGCTTGGGGGTGGGCTGATGCTGGCTGCGCTTATTCCAATCCTTGCCCCAATCCTCGACCGTACGCTTTCCGCGCTCATTCCGGATCCGGTGGAGCGTCAGAGGATGGTGAGCGATCTGTATGGGCAACTCGCCGAGGCGGACCTGTCGCAACTCCAGGTGAACCGGGCGGAGGCGACGCATGCGTCACTGTTCGTCGCCGGCTGGCGGCCGGCCATCGGCTGGATCTGCGCCGCGGCCCTTGCCTACCAATTCGTGTTCATGCCGATCGCGCTATGGCTCACCGCATGGCAGGGCATTGACTTTGCAACGCCGCCCTCACTCGACTCTCACATCTGGGAACTCATGTTCGGCATGCTGGGCATGGGTGCCTTGCGGAGCCTGGAGAAGCTTAAGGGTATTGCCGGGCGGTAGCTGCCCGACTTCCCTCGGGAGCCGCCAAGCCTCATGGTTCGATCTCCAAGGTCTGGAGATGTCGGATGATTCTAGCGGCCGAACCGTTGAACCCGCTCAACTTCGCCCCCTTTGGCGACGTACTGGCGCCGCCGTCGTCCGGGCGAAGCTATTTCGACGACGGGCTCTGCAATGCGCGGGAAACAGCACGCGGCAGCCTTTCCATGATTCGCGCATTGCCTCTGGAAAAACTACCGATGCAAGCGACTGTCCTAGTGGATTGAATACAACATTTGGTGCCCACGTTTGACGGCGGCGATGATTTTGTCCGGGTCGGCGGTCCAGTTGAAGGGCTTTGGCTGTGTGTTGTGCTCGTCGAGGAACCGGTTGATGGCGGCCTGGAGGTCGACGATGGAGCGGAAGACGCCGCGCTTCAGCCTGCGCCTGGTGAGCTTGGCGAAGAAGCCCTCAACGGCATTGAGCCATGAACAGGATGTGGGGGTGAAGTGGAAGCTGAAGCGCTCGTGCCGGCCGAGCCAGGCCATCACCTTGGGGTGCTTGTGGGCGGCATAGTTGTCGAGGATGACGTGCACCAGCTTGCCGGCCGGCACCTCGGCCTCGATGGCGTTGAGGAAGCGGATGAACTCCTGATGGCGGTGGCGCTGCATGTTGCGGCCGATCACGGTGCCGTCGAGCACGTTGAGGGCAGCGAAGAGCGTGGTGGTGCCGTTGCGCTTGTAGTCGTGCGTCATGCTGCCGAGCCGCCCCTTCTTCATCGGCAGGCCCGGCTGGGTGCGGTCGAGGGCCTGGATCTGGGACTTCTCGTCGACCGAGAGGACGATGGCATGCGCCGGCGGGTCGACGTAGAGACCGACCACGTCGCGCAGCTTATCGACGAACTTCGGATCGTTCGACAGCTTGAACTGCCGCACCCGGTGCGGCTGCAGCCCGTGCGTGCGCCAGATGCGCTGCACCGAACTGACCGAGATGCCGGCCGCCTTGGCCATCATGGCGCCGGTCCAGTGCGTGCTCTCGCCCGGCGGATCGCCGAGCGTCAGGGCGACGACGTGCTCGGCCACCTGCTCGCCGAGCGGAGGGGTTCCCGGTGGCCGGGTCTTGTCGCGCAGCAGGCCCTCGATGCCCTCCTGCATGAACCGCTCCTGCCAGCGCCAGACACAGGTCTTCGACTTCCCCGTCCGGCGCATGATCTCGACCGTGCCGAGCCCGTCCGCCGTCGAAAGCACGATCGCCGCCCGCCAGGCATGCTTCTGGGCCGCGTTGCGATCCTTGACCAAAGCCTCGAGCCGATCCCGATCGGCCGGAGAGACGGTGATGTGAATGCCGTTGCGCATGCTCCAGACTCGCATGCGCCAACACGGGCGGGAATCCCTTTTCGGACTCTATCGACTGATCTTATCCACTAGAGCGGCACGAATTTTCAAGCCAAAGCTTTGTGCCGCTGTCGGTGTCGCGTTGGCTGGTCATCGTCGCTCCGTCGGGAAGGGATGGTGGTCCCGACCTGTCCCGAATCTGCGCGTTTCTTGCCGGTCCCGGGCAAGGCATCACTCTTCGGATGGGCGTCTGGCACCACGGCCTGACGGTTCTTGATCGGCCGGCGGATTTCGCCATCTTCATGTGGCGGGATGGCAGCGCCTCGGATGAGGAGTTCCTCACCGTTCCGGAATTTGAAATCACCGTACCCGCTTCAATCGGAGCCGCGACATGAGTATGGCGTCCCGCATCGAGGCCAAGCTGAGGAGCCTGGAGCCGGTTCGGCTAGAAGTCTTGGACGAATCCTCCGCTCATCGTGGTCACGGCGGCTGGCGCGAAGGCGGTGAGACCCATTTCAAGGTCGTCGTGGTTTCGGCAGCCTTCGAAGGCATGAGCCGCGTGGCTCGGCAGAGAATGGTCTACAAGATGCTGGATGCCGAGTTCGCGGGAGGCGTGCATGCGCTGGCGCTCACGGCCTTGACGCCGGCCGAATCCGCTTAGGCGGAAAGTGCCGCATCCAGGGTCAGCAGCACGTCTCTTTCGGCGACCTCCCGCGTGACGAAGGCGTTTCCGATGCCCCGCGCCAAGATGAAGGTCAGCGTGCCGCCGATCACCTTCTTGTCCTGTCGCATATGCTCGAGCAGTACCTTCGCATCGGTGGCGTAGCCGGCGGGTGAAACCGGCAGGCCGAGCGTGGAAAAATGCCGGGCCACCCGTTCGGTGTCTGCGGCGCTGCAGAGGCCGAGGCGAGCCGAAAGCGCAAATGCCAGAACACAGCCGATCGCTACGGACTCCCCGTGCAACAGCCGGTCCGAGTAGCCGGTCTCGGCTTCGAGGGCGTGTCCGAAGGTGTGCCCGAGATTGAGCAGGGCACGATCGCCGTCCTCACGTTCATCGCGCGCCACGATGGCGGCCTTCATGCGGCAGGAATGCACGACAGCCTGAATGCGCGCCGCGTGGTCCCCGTCGATCAGCCTTTCGCCATTGGCTTCCAGCCAGGCGAAGAATGGAGCGTCTCCCAGCAATCCATACTTCACGACCTCCGCGTAGCCGGCGAGCAGATGGCGCCGCGGAAGTGTATCGAGCGTGGCCACATCGGCCAGCACGCGACGTGGTTGGTTGAATACGCCGACAAGATTCTTGCCGTGCTTGCTGTTGATCGCGGTCTTTCCGCCGACCGCGCTGTCGACCTGGGCGAGTAGCGTCGTGGGCAATTGCACGAAGGGCACGCCGCGACGCAGGACGGCGGCGGCGAAGCCGGTGAGATCGCCAATCACGCCGCCGCCCAGGGCCAGTATCAGATCGCGCCGCTCGACCTTCGCGGAAATGAGCTCATCCAGCAGCTGCTCGAGGAAGCCAATCGACTTGGTCGCTTCGCCGGATGGCAGGACGATCGCCTTCGATTCGATGCCGGAGGCGCGAAGCGCGGCCTGCAGGGCGGGAAGGTGGAGCACGGCGACCCGCTCGTCGGTGACGATGGGCAGGAACGGGCGCACCAAGAGGTCTTTGAGGACGTCTCCGCCTCTGCCGAGAAGGCCGCTCTCAACGAGGATGTCGTAAGATCGCTCGCCCAGCGGGACGCGGACGGTTTCCCCGTTCATTGCAACTCTCCCCTGCCCGTGCCTGTCGCACGGCAGCGTTCTTCCAAAAGTCGAACGATGGCGTCCACCACCAGTTCGTGCGGGCCGTCCCCTGAATGCACGCTGTGGTCCGCTTGCGCGTATACGGGGTCGCGCTCGGTCTTCAGACGAAGCAAGGTCTCGCCGGGGTCGCCTTGGCGCAGCAGTGGGCGATTACTTCGCTTGAGACAACGGCGGAGCAGCACTTCCAACTCCGCATCCAGCCAGATGGAAAGGCTCTGGCTCTTGATTCGAGCGCGTGTCTCCGCATTCATGAATGCACCGCCGCCGGTTGCCAGAACAATCGGGGGGCCATCCAGCAAGCGCCCGATCACCCTGCGCTCCCCGTCCCGGAAATGGGATTCGCCGTGCCGCTTGAATATGTCGTCAATCGACATGCCGGCGGCCTTCTCGATCTCGACATCGGAATCGACGAATGGCATGCCGAGGCGAGCGCCGAGACGCCGGCCGATCGAACTCTTTCCGGCCCCCATCAGGCCGACGAGGACGACACTCTTTTCCGGCGGCATAGCTTCTCTTTGCGTGAACCAAACGGGTCGGTACACTGCCAGAACACCGATTCGTTGCAAGGCGATGCGGCGGGGCGGTCCGCGTTCGTCCTGCCAGGGCAAGTGCAGGCATGGCCAAAATTTCGCTCGCGATCCTAGTCCTTATCCTTCTCGCCGCAGGCGGGGGCGCCGCGTTCCTGGCGGTGTGGGATATTCCGCCACCGACACGATCGGTCGAGAAGGTGATCCCGAATGATCGTCTTCCCAAGCCGACTCCCTAGCCGCCTTGCCGCGATCGCGGCGATGGTGTGCCTGCCGGCGATCGCCGCGGCTCAGGGCGGGGGGCCTTTGAGGCTGATTCCACAGCTTCCCGGGGTGGATCCGGCGCCGTTGGCACAACCGCGATTTCCCGGCCCGTCCACGACATCTCCAACCGATGGCGTGCAGGTCGAAACTCTCGGCACCGTCGATCCCGCTGCCTTTGGCCTGATGCGCGAAACAGATGGCGGAATGCCCCGCAGCCAATGGCGAGGCAGCAACCGCGCGCAGATCGAGCGCCTGGCGACCCAGATACGTCCTTCCGTTTCACCAGCCGCCCTCACGCTCACCCGGCGTTTGCTGTTGTCGGAAGCGGAACCGCCGGCGGGCGAACCTGGACAGCCCGGCCTTTTTGCGATCCGCGTCGACCGGCTGATAGAGATCGGGGATCCCGATGCCGCATTCCAGTTGGCGCGGATGGCCGCAAACAATCCGCGCGCCCTTGCCCCCGCCATTGATTCGGCCCTCGTGGCGGGACGGGACGAGGAGGCTTGCCGCCTGATTGGTGCAACGCCTGTAGATCGCCAAGACGCGGCCTGGGCACGCGCCTCGGCATTCTGTCGCGCGCTTTCCGGAGATAGCGTCGGAGCCGGCATCCAGACTGGCCTGTTGCGCGAGCGCGGCGAAGTCGATGCCACTTTTATCGCACTCATGTCCTCGATTGCCGGGCTGCCGGACAAAACGCCGATCGATCTCAAGGCCCCGACGCCACTGGACCTGGCGATGTTGAGAGCCGCTAAGCGAATGCCGGCCGCCGCGGTGATCGATGGCTTGAGCCCAGCGGGCGCGCGATTGATCGCCGATGTCGGCGGCGCCCCGCGCGATCTGGCATTGCGGGCGATGGAGCGTGCATATGCCTACGGGGCCGCTCCAGTGGAGAGTCTGCGCAGCCGGTACGAGAGCTTCGAGTTCAAACCCTCCGAACTAGAGGCAGCATCGACCGGCAAGGCCGTCCAGGACGCGAGTGGCCGCGCCGCGCTGTTCCAGGCGGTTGCCGCGGCTGAAGGCGAAGCGGCAAAGGCGAAAGCGCTGACCGTGGCTCTGGCACGGCTGCGCAGCTCAGAAGGGGGGATGGATGCGCGCATGGCAACAGCGCATCTCGAAGCCCTCCTATCGATTCGGCCGGCCCCGGAGGTGCTGGACCTGGCACCAAGCGCGGCGAGGCTCCTGATAGCGACCGGTCAGACAAGCCGGGCGATGGAATGGCTGCGGCTCTTGGAATGGGAAGGAAGGACCGGAACAATCGATGCCGCCCGATCGGCGATCAGACTGATGCCATTGTTCCGTCTGGCGGATCGCTCTACGCTGGGATTTCCACCCGAGGACCTGTCCGACTGGATCGACGCATGGCGGGCGGGTCCACGACCCGAGAATTTCGATTCCCGGGCGGTAGTTCTGCTTTCGGCGCTGCAGGGCCTCGGTGTCGATGTTGGAACAGGCATCTGGAACAAGCTGGCGGTAGCCAACGCTTCCCCGCTCGGCCATCGACCGAATGCCGCCGCCATACAGGCCCTGCGGAGTGCTGCCCATGCCGGCCGGGTGGGCGAGACGGTGCTGTTGGCGCTCATAGCGCTTGATGGACGCTCACCGGCCGCCCTCGAGGCCGATGCCCTGGCCAACGTACTCGACGCGCTCGTCCGCGTGGATCTCGAGACGGATGCGAGAGCGCTTGCAATAGAGGCGGCGATCGGCCTCGGTCTCTAGGTATGAAGTGCGGCGGTCTGATCGATCGCTTCCTGGAAATGCAACTGGCCGAGCGCGGGGCGGCCGGCAATACGGTGACCGCGTATCGGCGCGATCTCGAGCATTTGGCGGATTACCTCCAACGGGCCGATATTTCGTTGCAGTCAGTGTCGGAAGCTGACCTGCGCACGTATATGCGGGATCTTCATCGGTCGGGATCAGCTCCCGCGACGGCCGCGAGGCGCCGATCGGCATTTCGCCAGTTCTATGCATTTCTTCATGGCGAGGGCCTGCGGAATGATGATCCGGCAGCAGGCCTGGACGCACCGCGTCGGGCGCGGTCGTTGCCCAAGATTCTTTCGCCGGATGAAGTGCTTCGGCTTTTCGACGCCGCGGCCGCGCATCAAGGTCCGGAGGGCCGGCGTCTGGTTTGTCTGCTGGAGCTCGTCTATTGCGCCGGCCTTCGCGTTTCCGAACTCGTCGGGCTCCCTTACCCCCCTACCGACCGCGATGCGCGATTGCTGATCATCCGGGGCAAGGGTGACAAGGAGCGCCTTGTCCCATTGCACGACGCAGCACTTGCCGCTCTGGGCGCCTATCTGGAGGTGCGGTCGCATTTCCTTCCTGGAGCGGCCAAGGCGTCGCCATGGCTTTTCCCCTCACGTGCCCGCCAGGGCTTTCTCACCCGTGCCCGGTTTTTTCAGATGCTCGATACCCTTGCCCTGGAAGCCGGTCTCGACCCAGCCAAGGTTTCACCTCACGTGCTGCGGCATGCTTTCGCGACCCACCTTCTGGAGGGTGGCGCCGATCTTCGGGCGGTGCAGCGAATGCTCGGTCACGCGGATATCGCCACCACGCAGATCTACACCCATGTCGTTGAGGAACGGCTGAAAGCCTTGGTCAATCAGCATCACCCTCTGGCCGGGGGGACCGGTTGACAGGTCGAGGGGGGCTCCGCATGTTGCGCTGCACAATGCCAGCAGGGGATCCACGTGAGCTTCAAGGTCGTCGAACCGGCACCCGCGCGTCTCAACCGGTCGGAACTGTCGGTTCCGGGCAGCAGTGTCAAGCTTTTCGAGAAAGCCGCCAAGAGTGAAGCCGATGTCATCTTCCTGGATCTCGAAGATGCCGTGGCGCCCGACGACAAGCCGCAAGCCCGCAAGAATATCATTCAGGCGATCAATGAGATCGACTGGGGCGCGAAGACGTTGTCGGTACGAATCAACGGGCTCGACACCCATTTCATGTACCGCGACGTCATCGAGGTTCTGGAGGCTGCCGGCGATCGGCTCGACCTGATCATGATTCCCAAGGTCGGAACGGCGGCCGACGTCTATGCCGTGGATATGCTGGTTACGCAGATCGAGCGGGCCAAGGGTCGCAGGAAGCGAATTGGCTTTGAACTGATCATCGAGACTGCTCTCGGCATGCAGAACATCGCCGAGATTGCCGCTGCGAGCCCGCGCAACGAATCACTTCATTTCGGCGTCGCCGACTATGCCGCCTCCACCAAGGCGAAGACGACGAATATCGGTGGACCCAACCCGCTGTACGGGGTGCTTACCGACAAGCTGGATGCGGCGGCCCGTCGAGATTTCTTCTGGGGTGATATGTGGCACTACGCCATCTCACGACTGGTGGTGACGGCACGCGCCAACGGCCTGCGCGCGGTGGATGGGCCGTTCGGAGATTTCAAGGATCCCGATGGCTACAACGCGCAGGCCAATCGCGCGGCCGCGCTCGGGTGCGAAGGCAAATGGGCGATCCATCCGTCTCAATTGGCTCTCGGCAATGCCGTCTTCAGTCCCACCGAGGCGGAAGTCACTCAGGCACGGCGGATCATCGCCGCGATGCGCGATGCCGAGGCGAGCGGCCAGGGGGCCGCTGCGCTCGACGGAAAACTGATCGACTATGCTTCGATCCGCCAAGCTGAAGTCATCGTCGGCATGGCGGAACAGATCGCTGCGCGCGCCGGCTGAAGCTCAGCGGAGGCGCCCGCGAACAAGCCGAGCCCCCTCCACCATTGCCTGCATCTTCTGCCGGGCGAGGTAGCGTGGCAGGGCCGAAAAGCCGCAGTCTGCCGTCACGGAGAGTTTCTCGATGGCGACATACTGAAGACAGCGTTCAATTCGCTCCGCCACTTCGGCGGGCGTCTCGACATGGAAGCTCTTCACGTCCACGACGCCGGCAGCAATTTCGAACCGTGTGCCGAGCGATGTCAGCAGTTCCAGATCCGCCATTTCCCGATTTGCGAACTCGAGCACCAATTGGCTGCTGGCGAGGCTGAGCATCCCCTCCATGAGGGGCGTGAAGGCGCGAGGGCGCTTCGGTCGCCCCGCGTTGTTGCCGAAACAGACATGTACGGCGGTGCGAGCCGTCAAGCCGTGCAGGGAGCGGTTGATCACTTCGGCAGCGTCGACGAATGACAACCCAAAGGGTGGTTCGGCGAAATTGGGCTCGTCGAGTTGTATGTGGGTGGCGCCGGCGGCCTCGAGAGCCCGAAGCTCCGTGGATACGATCGAAACGAGCCGGTCAAGACATGCGGCTTCACGGCCGGGCTGAGGCTGGATGGCGCCGGCGAAGGTCAGAGGGCCTGGAATTGCGACCTTGAGGTGCCGATCCGGCGCCAACCGGCACAGCGATCGAAATTCCTCAACCACGCCAAGGCCGCTTGGTGCCGCGATGTCCGAATCGGCCGTGAACCGGGGGGCCATGTCGTAGAAGGGAATGCCGAGGCGACGTCGCGGCGCGACGCGCTTCAGGCCCTCCAACCTGTCGTACATCTCGTAGACGAAGCGCTGCCGGCGCAACTCGCCATCGGAGAGAATGTCGATCCCTGCCTCGATCTGGTCGGCGATGGTCAGGCGGGTTGCATCCTCGAACATCTCTTCGATGTCGTGTGGCCCGAGATCGCCTTCCCGGATGCGCTGGCGGCCCAGGATGAACCACCCGGGCGACGCGTACGAACCTACTCCCATTGTTGGCAGTGATGGCAAGGGCTTCATCGATCCTCTCCTCGGCTCACGGAGCTTAGCCGGTGCTTGTGAGATCGCCCAACCGTGCTAGAACCAAACCATGCGGGTGTATCTCGATTTCGAAAAGCCGCTGGCGGAACTAGAGAACTCGATTAGGGAACTCGAGCGCACAGCCGAAGGTGGCACCGTCAACGTCGCGGAGGAAATCGGCCGGCTTCGCGCCAAGGCCGATGCGATGCTGCGCGCGACGTATGGAAAGCTGGAACCCTGGCAGAAGACGCAAGTCGCCCGTCACCAGGACCGGCCGCATTTTCACGACTATGTCGACGCGCTGGTCGAGGACTTCGTCCCTCTGGCAGGCGATCGCTTGTTTGCCGATGACAGGGCGATTCTCGGGGGCATCGGGCGCTTTCAGGGCCGAAGTGTCGTCGTTGTCGGGCATGCGAAGGGGCGTGGCACCGACGGTCGACTGAAGCATAATTTCGGCATGGCCCGTCCAGAAGGCTACCGAAAGGCAATACGACTGATGAGACTTGCCGATCGGTTTCGCCTGCCGGTGGTGACACTGATCGACACACCGGGCGCCTATCCCGGCATTGATGCGGAGGCGCGCGGTCAGGCCGAGGCCATCGCCAGGGCGATCGACTGTTGCCTCGACATCAGGGTGCCGCTGGTGGCGGTTGTGGTCGGTGAAGGCGGGTCCGGCGGGGCGGTTGCGATCGGCGCGGCGGACCGGGTCCTCATGCTGGAGCATGCAATCTATTCGGTGGCCTCCCCGGAGGCTTGTGCTTCGATCCTCTGGCATGCCTCGGACAAGGCCCGCGATGCGGCCGAGGCGCTCAAAGTCACCGCTGCCGATCTGCTGCGCCTCGGTGTCATCGACGAAGTGGTGCCCGAACCGCTGGGCGGCGCCCATCGCGCGCCTGACGAGATGATTGCGCGCGTGGGCGAGGCGGTGGATCGCTGTCTCGCCGGTCTGGTGGGACAGGAGGCGGAAGCCCTTCGCGAGGGCCGGCGGCGCAAGTTCATCGACATGGGGCGCTCGCTATAGGGCGGCGCATTCAGTCTTCGCCCCGCGGTCCCTTCCGGCCCTGCTTGATGTCCTGCCTGTGACGCTTCGTATCGAGCCGGCGTGTCTTGGATCCCAGCGTGGGTCTTGTCGCGATCCGCCTTCGCGGTGTCACGAATGCCTTGGAAATCAGCGCGTAGAGCTTGGCCCGTGCGTCCGCCCGGTTCTGCTCCTGCGTACGAAATCGCTGTGCCTCGATCAGCAGTATCCCTGCCTTGCTGATATTTCCGCCGGCCAGCTTTACCAGCCGGTCGTGCGCCGCCGGGGGGAGGAGCGTCTTGGCCAGGTCGACGCGCAGTTGCACCGCTGTCGATACCTTGTTGACGTTCTGCCCGCCGGGTCCCGACGCCCGAGTGAATACTTCCTCGATCGCGGTGTCGGGGACATAGGTGGCCGCAGTCTCGGGTTTCAAGCGGCCCGCCGCTTCACCAATTGGGCGCTGCGCAGCGTGCAGACCGTTTCGCCCTTCTGATTCGCGATCCGGTAGGCCATCCGAACGATGCCGCGATCGGGCTTGGAGGCCGAAGCGCGCATCTCCAGCACTTCAACCTCTCCGCGCAGGGTGTCGCCGGGGCGAACGGGCAGTATCCAGCGCAGTTCGTCGACACCAGGAGACCCCATGCTGCCTTCACCCAGGAGGCCAGCCTGCACCAGCATGCGGAAGGTGACGGCGATGACTTGCCAGCCGCTGGCGATCAGTCCGCCGTAGATGGACTGATCGGCCGAGGGCTTGTCGATGTGAAAGGGCTGGGGATCGTACTTGAAGGCGAATTCGACGATATCGGCCTCGCTCAGGGTGACCGCGGCCGAGCGAATGACCTCCCCTACCGTGTAGTCTTCATAGAAGCGCGGATTGGGGCTCATTTCGAACCCCCTGCCGCCTTCATCTGATCAAAGGCTTCCAGAGCCTTGATGCCGTATACGAGCGACGGGCCGCCTCCCATGTGTATTGCGACCGCGATCACCTCTTCCAGCTCGGCGCGGGTCATCCCCTGACGCATGGCGCCCCGCGTATGCCATGCGATGCAGCCATCGCAGTGGCTTGCAATGGCCGCGGAGATCGCCAGCATCTCCTTGGTTTTGGTCGACAATGCACCGTCCTGATAGACCGCCTTGCCGACCGCGCCGAATGCCCGCATCACTTCGGGGATTTCACTGCCGAGTGTGGCCATTCCTTCCTTGATCGATGCGATCGTGCTCTCAACGTCCATAGGCATAGGCGTTCTCCCTAGCGCCAGCTCCGGAAGAAGGTTCGAATTTCTTCAATGAGGAGCGGGCCGTTCTCCATGGCCGGGAAGTGACCTCCTGTCCCGAAGACATTGAACGCGCGGACGTCGTATGCCCGCTCCGCCCAGCTGCGTGGCGGGGGCAGGAGAAGATCGCGCGGAAACAGCGAGAAGCCGGTCGGGACGGCAACACGCTCCCCTTGGGCGAGACCTGCCGCCGTGCCATCCACCAATGACACGTAAAGCCAGTTCGCGGCATTGATGCCGTTGATCCAGTACACCATCACGTTGGCGATCAGATGATCGAGCCCGAAAGGCGGATCGCGGTCTTCACCGCCGATGGTCCAACCGTGGAATTTTTCCACGATCCAGGCAGCGAGGCCGGCCGGGGAATCGGTCAGCGGATAGGCCAGCGACTGTGGCTTCGTGCCTTGAATCTGCTGATAGCCTGTCTCCCGCGCTCGTACCTGCTGAGCAGCATTGATCCAGGCCTTCTCCTCCGCGGAAACCGGCGGCGATCCGGATCCGATCCATGGCCGAAGCCCCACCATATTGAGATGAATCGCGGCAAGGGCACCGGGGTGGTCCAGCGCAAGCCAGGACGTGACGACGCTTCCCCAGTCGCCGCCCTGAGCGGCGTAGCGCGTGAGCCCGAGTTCCAGAGCCAGCCTGTGCCACATTCCGGCGACATGGCGCGGGGTTATCGGTGCGCGGGGTGCGCCGGAGAACCCATAGCCCGGCAGGCTCGGTACGATAACCGTGAAGGCGTCTTCGACCCTGCCCCCATATCTCTCAGGGTGCGCAAGTGGTTCGACGAGTTCAATGAACTCGAGAAACGAGCCCGGCCAGCCGTGGGTGAGGATGAGGGGGAGGGGATGGGCGCCCGAGCCCTGCTCGATCAGCACATGGATGTCTATCCCGTCGATATCCACGAGACGCTGTTCGAAACGGTTGATACGGGCCTCCCATGCCCGCCAGTCGAAGTCCTGGCGCCAGTGTTCCACGAGCCGCTGCGCATAGGAGAGCGGCGTGCCATAGGTCCAATTCGGAACTTGTGGTTCTGTCGGCCAGCGCGTGCGTGACAGCCGCTCTTGCAGATCATCCAGGACGGGCTGTGGCACCGCGACGCGGAAGGGCTTGCCCGGCAACGGCTTCCGCATTGAAGTAAGCTCCCTCGCTAGAAATAATCCCCAGCCGAGAGACTACAGCCAGATCGGCTGGCGACAATGCCGATGCACGGATATCGCACGTCGGGTCAAAGCTGGCCGTGGCAGTGCTTGTACTTCTTGCCGCTTCCACACGGACACAGCGCGTTGCGCGGCGTCCGGGACCAGGTGGCGGGATCGGAGGGATCGACATCGCGGCTGCCGCGCCGAACCGGCGTGCCGCCGCCTGCCGCCGCTTCCACTTCGTTCTCTCCGGTCAGCGGATTGATATGTTCCGCCCGCATTTGGCCGAAGGCCGGCTCCGGCAACGGCGGTGGCGGCGTCGGTTGCTCGAAGCGCAGTTCGACATGCCCCAAGACGCTCGTCACCCGTTCGCGCAACTGCGTGAGCATGCCCTCGAACATGTTGAAGGCTTCACGCTTGTACTCATTGAGCGGGTCGCGCTGGGCGTAGGCGCGCAGCCCGATGCCCTGGCGCAGATGGTCGAGATGAAGGAGGTGCTCCTTCCATGCCTGGTCCAGGAGCTGCAGGAGGAGGTTCTTCTCCACCATGCGCATCACGTCGGGACCGTAGTTCGCCGCCTTCTCGGCCATCTGGCGATTTGCGGCGTCGCTGATTCTCTTACGGATCTCCTCGTCGGCGATGCCTTCTTCCTTGGCCCAGTCGGCCACCGGCAAGTCCAGCCCGAAGATGCGCTTCACGTCGTCGGTGAGACCGGCGACGTTCCACTGCTCGGCATAGGCATTGGCAGGGATCGCGGCCGATACGATACGATCGACGGTCTCCGAGCGCATCTCGACGACCGTTTCGGCGACATCGGCCGCCTGCATCAGTTCGATCCGCTGTTCGTAGACGACCTTGCGCTGATCGTTCATCACATCGTCGAAACGCAGCAGGTTCTTGCGGATTTCGTAGTTGCGCGCCTCGACCTTCTGCTGGGCCTTCTCGAGCGCCTTGTTGATCCAGGGATGCGTGATCGCCTCGTCTTCCTTCAGGCCGAGGCGCTTCAGCATCGTGTCCATGCGCTCTGACCCGAAGATGCGCATCAGGTCATCGTCGAGCGACAGGAAGAATTTCGACGATCCCGGATCGCCCTGACGGCCGGAACGGCCCCGCAACTGGTTGTCGATCCGGCGGCTCTCGTGACGTTCTGTGCCGATGATGTGCAGGCCGCCGGCGGTCAGAACCTTTTCCTTCTCCGCCTCGACCTCGCGGCGGATCTGCTCGGTCTTCGCCAGACGCTCGGCCTCCTCCGCGGCAGGGGCGATCTCTCGGCGCAGTCGCATCTCGAAGTTGCCGCCCAGCTGGATGTCGGTGCCGCGACCGGCCATGTTGGTTGCGATGGTGATGGCGCCGAGCCGGCCGGCCTGGGCCACGATCTCCGCTTCCTGCTCGTGATAGCGGGCGTTGAGCACGTTGTGCTCGATCTTTCGCTTGGCCAGTTCCGCGGAAAGCGATTCCGATTTCTCGATCGACACCGTGCCGACGAGGACCGGTTGGCCCTTGGCCCGGCAGGCTTCGATCTCGACCACCATCGCCTTCACCTTTTCAGGTTGAGAGCGATAGACCTCGTCGTCGTGATCGATGCGGCGGACGGCGACGTTGGTCGGAACCTCGATCACTTCCAGCTTGTAGATGTCACCAAATTCCTGCGCTTCCGTCGACGCAGTGCCGGTCATCCCGGCGAGCTTGGGATAGAGCCGGAAGTAGTTCTGGAAGGTGATCGATGCCAGCGTCTGGTTTTCCGGCTGGATCTCGACCTTCTCCTTGGCTTCAAGCGCCTGGTGCAGGCCGTCGGAATAGCGCCGCCCCTCCATCATCCGTCCGGTGAACTCGTCGATGATGATGACGCGACCGTCCTTCACGATGTAGTCGGTGTCGCGCGCGAAAAGCGTATGCGCGCGCAGCGCCTGATTCATGTGATGGACCGCGGTCACGTTCTCCAGATCGTAGAGTGAGCCCGCTTTCAAGAGCCCGGCTTCGCGCAGGATGATTTCCATCTTCTCGACGCCGTCCTCGGTGAAATGGACGGTGCGGGCCTTCTCGTCCTTCTCGAAATCAGCGGCGACCAGTTGGGGGATCAGTTGATCGAGGGCGACATACAGGTCGGAAGTATCCTCGGTCGGGCCCGAGATGATCAACGGTGTACGCGCCTCGTCGATCAGGATCGAATCGACTTCGTCGATGACGGCGAAATTGAACTTTCGCTGGACCATCGCCTCCAGCTGGAACTTCATGTTGTCACGAAGGTAGTCGAACCCTAACTCGTTGTTGGTGGCGTAGGTGATATCGCAGGCATAGGCTTCGCGCCGCTGCTCGTCTGTCATGCCATGGACGATGCAACCCACACTCAGGCCGAGAAAATTGTATATCCGGCCCATCCATTCCGCGTCGCGGCGGGCAAGGTAATCGTTCACCGTGACGATGTGGACGCCCTTGCCGGAAAGCGCATTCAGATACGTCGGGAGCGTCGAGACGAGGGTCTTGCCCTCGCCCGTCTTCATTTCCGCGATCTTCCCTTCGTGCAGCACCATTCCGCCGACAAGCTGAACGTCGAAATGCCGTTGTCCGAGAACGCGCTTTGCGGCTTCCCGCACCGTGGCGAAGGCCTCATGCAGCACGTCGTCGAGATCGCGACCGGCGGCCACTTCGTCGCGGAAGCGCGCCGTGCGGGCCCGCAGGTCATCGTCCGACAGCTTCTCGAGTTCGGGCTCGAGAGCGTTGATTGCAGGCACCCGCTTCTGATAGCCACGAACGAGGCGATCGTTCGCGGAACCAAACAGCTTGCGGGCCAGAGCGCCGAGCATAAGGGCAGTCCCGGTTTGTGAGGGAAGATGGGAAGGAGTGCTGCCGACAGATAAGGGCGCCTCTTGCGGGTGTCAACGCGGCGGGATGACCGGTGAAGTGGTTTGCCTTCGGCACCCCCTTGATTTCCCGTACGGTTTATGTTCCCCTTCGCCGGCTCGGGGTTCCCCGATGGCATCAGCTCAACCACCTTGCCCCACCATCCGCCATGAGCCGGGATCGCTTCCGGCCTTCAGACAGTAACCGGTTGCGCCGTGTCTGCGACACGGTGCCGGCGCTCAGGGCGGACCCGCAACATCAATCGACACCAATGGACTCGAACGTGATCGCCAGTCCGATGAATCTTCAGGAACTGAAGAAGAAGTCGCCGACCGAACTGCTCGCCTTTGCCGAAGAGCTTCAGGTCGAGAATGCCTCGACGCTCCGCAAGCAGGACATGCTCTTCGCCATTCTGAAGCTCCTTGCCGAACGTGAAGTCGAGATCACCGGTATAGGCGTGCTGGAAATCCTTCAGGACGGGTTCGGCTTCCTGCGTTCGCCGGAAGCGAACTACCTTCCCGGTCCGGACGATATCTACGTCTCGCCCTCCCAGATCCGCCGCTTCGGCCTTCGCACCGGCGACACGGTAGAGGGACAGATTCGGTCACCTTCCGATGGGGAGCGTTATTTCGCCCTCCTCAAGGTCAACACGATCAACTTCGAAGATCCCGAGCAGAGCAAGCACAAGGTCAACTTCGATAACCTGACGCCGCTTTATCCGGAAAGCCGCCTGAAGATGGAGCGCGACCCGAAGGCGGGGAAGGACATCTCGCACCGGGTCATCGACCTGATCTCGCCCCAGGGCAAGGGCCAGCGCGCCCTGATCGTCGCCCCGCCGCGCACGGGCAAGACCGTGCTGTTGCAGAACATCGCGCACTCGATCTCTTCCAACCACCCCGAAGTCTATCTCATCGTATTGCTGATCGACGAGCGGCCGGAGGAAGTGACCGACATGCAGCGCTCCGTTAAGGGCGAGGTCATTTCCTCAACCTTCGACGAGCCGGCGCAGAGGCATGTCCAGGTCGCCGAGATGGTGATCGAGAAGGCCAAGCGCCTCGTGGAGCACAAGCGCGACGTCGTGATCCTTCTGGATTCGATCACCCGTCTCGCGCGTGCCTACAACACGGTGGTGCCTTCGTCCGGCAAGGTGCTGACCGGCGGTGTCGATGCCAATGCGCTGCAGCGGCCCAAGCGGTTCTTCGGTGCCGCCCGCAATATCGAGCAGGGTGGATCGCTGACGATCATCGCCACCGCGCTGATCGATACCGGCTCGCGGATGGACGAAGTGATCTTCGAAGAGTTCAAGGGAACCGGCAATTCCGAAATCATCCTCGACCGCAAGCTTGCCGACAAGCGGACCTTCCCGGCGATCGACATCACCAAATCGGGGACCCGCAAGGAGGAACTGCTGGTCGACAAGAACACCCTCGCCAAGATGTGGGTGCTGCGCCGTATCCTCATGCCGATGGGCGTCGTCGATGCGATGGAATTCCTGGTCGACAAGCTGAAACAATCCAAGACTAACCAGGACTTCTTCGATTCGATGAACACGTGATGGCCGGAACCGGCCAAGCGTGGCAATGATCGGCGGGTAGACGTTTCGACGTCGACGCGACGCCATTATGGAAGCTCTGGTCGATCCAGGTATCTGGATCATTCTCGCGAGCCTGGCGTGGATCAGCGGCCTGACGTAGTCGGTATTCGAGGCTTTGGGGCATGCGTGTCGCGTGTCCTAGCGGGACATCACCTCATCCTCGGCGTCGTCTTCCCTTTCGTGAAGGCGACGCTTCAGATCCATGGAAGCCTTGAAGGTGAAGAGCAGACCTCCACCGCCGGCCGGGCGGGGGCACCTTTCTCGCGGTGGTTTCTCAGATCGCGGTGAGCGATATCGTCTCTTCGCTCGATTCCGTAATCGCGGTGATCGGGATGGCCGAAGAACTGTGGGTTCTGGTCACCGCGGTGATGATCCCCATGGGGTTCTCGGTCCTGGTCGAAGCCCTCAATCTAATTGCGCGCCGACGCAAGAGCGCCAACCCGGTCAAGCTGCGCCACGACATCTGAGGCGGCAGCCCGACCGGGTTTCGCAATCCCACGATCAATGCACGTCCACCGGCTCCAGTTCGTGCTGGCGGGCGGCGGCGAAGGCCAGGTCGCGCTCCTCTGTCACACCCATGGGCTGCCCGCTTTGCGCGAATATTCCCCACGCTCTTCCACCGGGGACGGGGACCGGCCGGACATAGACCAGATTCGGGCCGCCCCAGGCGGCCAAGACCTCGGGGCTCACCGCGTTCGCGCCATGCTGCTTCAGCTGCTCCATCATGGTAAACTCCTTCCGGCTCAGACCGATCCTGAGCCCTTGCCACGAAAGACCTGTCGGGGCAGGTCCGCCGCCCGGCGAATGTGGATTTGACGCGCCGTCGCCTGCGGCTTTGGTCTGGCCAGATCGATATGCAGCAAACCGCTATCAAGTTCCGCGCCAGTCACTTCAATTCCCTCCGCCAGGACGAATCCGCGCTGAAACTGGCGCGCTGCGATGCCCCGATGGAGGAATAACCGGCTGCCGTCGTCTTCCTGCTGCCGACCGCGTACCACGAGTTGATTATCCTCGAGAGTGATTGATAAATCCTCCTCGCGGAAACCGGCGACCGCTAGCGTGATCCGAAGGCTTTCCTCTCCGGTCTGCTCCACATTGTACGGGGGATAGCCATCGCTGGATGAGCGGGCTACGCGGTCGAGCAAGCGTTCGACCCGATCGAAGCCGAGCAGAAGCGGGCTATTGAACAACGGTGCGCGTGTCATGCGTCATCCCCTCTGGCGAGCGAGTTGACCGGAGCGTCCCGGGATGAAACCCGAAGACCCCTCCGCTCGTTCGGAGCCCGTGATCGGCACTCCGTCCTGGGAATTAATTGGGGATCTGCGGCGATTTCATCAAGGGGTAGCAAACCATTGAAAAATCGGGCTGGATCGGTCAACAAGCCGGCATCGGACCTCGAAGGAGTGCTGGGTATGGCGATCGACTGGACAACAGACACCGCGGTCGTGGGTGTCGTCGGCGCGGGGGCGATGGGCCGCGGTATCGCGCAGGTGGCGGCTCAGGGCGGGCTGTCGGTTCTCCTGCATGACGCGGCTCCAGGCGCCGCCGAACGCGGACGGGGGATGATCGCCGAGCTGATCGAGGGCTCGGTTCGCAAGGGCCGGCTGTCCGAAGCGGACGGCAAAGCCGCGCAGTCGCGGTTGCGGGTCGTCGACGGTCTTGAAGACTTGGCACCGGCCGACGCCGTCATCGAAGCCGTCGTCGAAGACCTGGAGGTGAAGCGCGAGCTGTTCCGCAGGTTGGAAGGCATTGTTCGTCCCGACGCCATCCTTGCGTCGAACACATCCTCCATCCGCATCGCTTCCATCGCCGCGGCCTGCAAGGGCAGAGGGCGGGTGGCGGGCATGCATTTCTTCAACCCCGTCCCGATCATGAAGCTCGTGGAGGTGATCCGCGCCCCGGCAACGGCGCCGGCGGTGGTCAACGCATTGACCGTGCTGGGCAAGCGCATGGGGCGGGTTCCCGTATCGGTCAGCGACAGTCCGGGCTTTCTGGTCAATCTCGGCAACCGCTCATTCTCGACCGAAGCTCTGCGTATCGCGACCGAGGGGGTGGCGACCCCGGCCCAGATCGACGCGATTCTGAAGGATGCCGCCGGATTCCGCATGGGGCCCTTCGAATTGATGGACCTGACCGGAATCGACGTGAACTTCCCTGCCGCCAGGATCATGTACGAGGGATATTTCCATGATCGCCGGCTGGCGACCTGGCCCTTGCACGAATCGATGGCCGAGAGTGGCCAGCTCGGCCGGAAGACCGGTGGCGGGTGGTATTCCTATGATGCCGAGGGGAAGCTCGTCCCCCAGCCGACGGACACGATTTCAAAGGCCCCGGCGGCGCGTCGGGTCTTCGTTCCGGAGCCTGATCTTCCTTTGGTCGCTCTGCTCCAGAATGCAGGGGCGGAGATCGCGCCTTCCGACGACGGAACGATGCCCCTCATCGCCGCGCCGGTCGGCGAGGACGCGAGCACATTCGCCCACCGCCTGGGCCTCGATTCCAAGCGCCTCGTTTGCCTGGACCTCACCGGCAATCCGGCAAAGCGGGTAACCATCATGTGCCCGCCGGGTGCGGACCGGGCAATTTCCGATGCGATCGTGACGCTGCTCTCGCATGCCGGCGCCAAGATCACCCGGATCAAGGACTCGCCGGGCTTCGTCACCCAGCGTGTGATCGCGATGATCGGCAATCTGGGTTGCGAGATGGCACAGATCGGTATCGCGAGCCCGGCGGATATCGACCTGGCGATGAAGCTCGGTCTGAATTATCCGGCCGGCTCGCTCGAGTTCATTGATTGGCTGGGCGGCGCCGAGCGTTCGCACCAGATTCTTTCTCAGGTACAGGCGATCACGGGCGATGATCGCTATCGGCCGAGCCTGTGGCTGCGACGCCGGGCGCTGCTGCGCCTTCCAATCCATACGCCGGACTGATGGCAGACCTTATCCCCTCGATCGCGCTGCCAAGGCCGTCCTCGGACTGGGCCTTGTTTCTGGATGTCGACGGCACGCTTCTCGATATCGCCGAGCGGCCGGAAGAAGTCGTGGTTCCGGCGGCTCTGCCGGTGTTGCTTGCGGAACTGCAGAGGGTTTTCGGGGGCGCGCTCGCTCTGGTCAGTGGGCGAACCATCGAAAACCTCGATCAATTGTTCCAGCCGCTGACTTTCGCCGCGGCGGGAGAGCATGGCGCGGAAATACGTCCCTCGCCCGATGCGCCTCTGACGGTCTATCCGCCGCATCAGCCGACCGCCGCCCTGCGCGCGGCGATCGACCGGGTCGGTGGCGCGGCCGAGGGCCTGGTGGTGGAGCAGAAGCGTTTCGGCATCGCGGTCCACTACCGGGCTTTCCCCGCCATGCGGTACCCCGTGCAGACGGGCGTGGAAGCCGTTCTGCGGGAAAGCGGCGAACCGATGGAACTGCTCGCGGGCAAGATGGTGTGGGAATTGCGGTCGCGCGGCTCCACCAAGGGGCGCGCCGTCGCCCGCCTGATGGAGGCGCCGCCGTTCCACGGCCGTCTCCCCGTTTTTGTCGGTGATGATCGGACCGATGTGGATGGTTTCCTGGAGGTGACACGGCGCGGCGGCGCGGCGTTGCCCGTCGGTGTGGTCCCCATGATGACGGAGATGGCTTTTGCAGATCCATCCGCCGTCAGGATCTGGCTCGCGACATTGCCTGCCTTGATCCGCGATGCGTGAGCTGCGCTGACAGGAACCATCTTCTTGTCTGGGGCGTTCGGGTATTCCGGTGGTAGAGTTCGACGCGAGTACAGCAGTGGCTCGGGAATGGGTTGTCCGCCGCCGATGACTGCATGAATCGGATCGTTTTCCGCCGTAGCTGCGGAATTGAACGGAGGAGGGGATTTGGGGCGGCTCGTCATCGTATCCAATCGTGTCGCTCAGCCCCGGGGTTCGGCCAGGGCTGGCGGATTGGAAGTCGCCCTGCGGGAAGCACTGGCCGAGCGCGGCGGGATGTGGTTCGGCTGGAGCGGCGAAGTGTCCGAGGAGCCGGAAGCGGCACCGAGATTGGTCCGTTCCGGCCGGGTCCAATACGCAACCCTCAACCTCTCCACGGAGGAACACGAGGGGTTCTACACCGGCTTCTCCAACAGCACCCTCTGGCCGCTCTTCCACTACCGGATCGGGCTGATCGATTTCCACCGGTCGGCCTTTCGCGCCTATCGCCGGGTGAATGCGAGGTTCGCGGCGGCCCTTGCCCCGCTGCTCCAGCCCGACGATGTCGTCTGGGTGCACGACTATCACTTCATTCCTCTCGGTTCGGAACTGCGTGCGCTGGGCCTTCGCAATCGCGTCGGCTTCTTTCTGCACATTCCGTTTCCGGCCAAGGAGGTGCTGGCGGCACTGCCGGCGCACGAGCAATTGGTCGAGGCGCTTTGTGCCTATGACCTGATCGGGTTCCAGACCGCCGGCGACCTCGGTGCATTCACGCGCTTCGTTACCGACGAAGGCGGCGGCACCGTCGACACCGCAAGCGGGACTGTCTCCGCCTACGGCCGCGTCACGCGGGCGGCCGCCTATCCGATCGGCATCGAAACGGAAGCCTTCGCGGCGCTGGCAGCGGGAGAGGCTCACTCGGAAGAGGCGGAGCGGCTGCGATCGAGCCTTGCGGGACGCAGCCTGATCATGGGCGTGGACCGTCTGGATCACAGCAAGGGATTGCCCCACCGCTTCGAAGCCTTCCACGAACTGCTCGGCAGCTACCCCGACACCAGGGGGCAGGTGACCTTTATGCAGGTCGCACCGATCTCGCGTGGCGAAGTCGCCCAATATCGCGCCCTGAGGCGCCAACTCGAAGCACTCGCCGGCCGGATCAACGGGAAATTCGCCGAGTTCGACTGGATGCCGATCCGCTATCTCAACCGGCCCCTGCCGCGCCAGACGCTGGCGGGATTCTACCGGCTGGCGCGCGTTGGCTTGGTGACCCCGTTGCGCGACGGCATGAATCTCGTTGCAAAGGAATTCGTCGCTGCCCAGGACCCTGCCGATCCGGGCGTCCTCATTCTTTCCCGTTTTGCCGGGGCGGCCTATGAGCTGTCACAGGCGCTCATCGTCAATCCGTTCGATGTCGATCAGGTGGCAGCGGCCCTAAACCGTGCCCTGAAAATGCCCCTGGCGGAACGTATTGGCCGCTGGGAAGCCATGATGGAAAATCTGCGGACCAATACCGTCGGCGTGTGGTGCGAGAACTTCCTCGACGATCTCGCGGCCACGGCACTTGCCAGTCCCGAGGAAGCGGCATGATGCCGCCCCTGTTCGGGCCGTCGGTGTCATCCGGCCGGTAGCCGCAAGCCGCGCTCAATTCCAGCGGGCTGCGGCGGCGTCGTCATCGGTCCGTGCCTCCACCCAGCGCCGGCCCTCCGTCGTTTCCTCCGCCTTCCAGAACGGAGCCCTGGTCTTCAACCAGTCGACGAGGAAGGAGCAGGCGTCGAAGGCCGCCTCCCGGTGCGCCGAGGCACAGATCACCAGTACAATCCGGTCGCCTGCGAGCAGGCGGCCATGACGATGCACGACGAGCGTCGCATCGAGTGGCCATCGCCGTTTCGCCTCCTGCTCGATGTGTTCCAGCTGACGTTCCGTCATGCCGGGATAGTGTTCGAGCGTCATCGCGCCGACCTTGGTTCCATCGGCGATGTCGCGCACCAGGCCTACGAAGATCGCCACGCCGCCGATCATCGTGTTTCCCTTGGTCAGCCGCTCGAGTTCGGCGCCTACGTCGAAGTCTTCGGCCTGCACACGGATCATCTCCCGCCTCCGGTGACGGGTGGAAAGAAGGCGATTTCATCGCCGGCATTCACTGCTTGTGACAGGTCCACATAGTCCTGGTTCACCGCTACCCGGATCGTGCGGATGTCCGCGAAGGCGGCGGCATAGCCATCCCCGCGCGCCTTCAGCCAGTCGATCAGGCCTGCAACGGTCGTTATCGTCGCAGGCGGGTTCAAATCCTCTTCGGATCTGCCGATGCGTTCGCGGAGCCAGGCGAAATAGAGCAGTCTCATCCGATTGCTTCATGCAGCATGATGGCGGGTAGGATATCCCCCGGCGATATATCGGTCACCTCCGGTGCAAGTTCAATCAGCGCATCGGCCCGGGCCAGATGGGCAAGCCGTCCCGCGCCCTGATCCGCCCCGATCGAGGCTGTCGGCATGCCGTCCGGCCCTTGTGAGACTGTTGCGCGCAGAAACTCCGTCCGTCCCGCCTTCTTGCGGAAAGTGAACCCCGCTCGCAGATGAGAGACGTTGCTCGCGGGCCTTGCGCCGGCAAGACCCAGCACGAGCGGGACACCAAAGCGCAGGAAGCCGACAAAAGCGGCAACGGGGCTGCCGGGCAGGCCGAGAAATCGCGTTTCTCCGACATAGCCGAGCGCCAGTGGGCGTCCCGGCTTCATTGCTATGCGCCACAGATCGAGGCGGCCTGTCGCTGCCACTGCGCGGCGGACATGGTCTTCCTCTCCCACCGAAATTCCACCCGAGGTGATCAACAGGTCGGCCTCGCCTGCGGCCCGTCCCAGCGCTTCCTGCACGGCGACGGGGTCGTCGCGCAGGATGCCTCGATCGAGCACTTCGACATCCAGCCGTCGAAGCAAAGCAGACAGCATCGGGCGGTTGGAATCGCTCCCGCCGCCTTCGCGGCTGAGTTCGTCTCCCGTCGAGAACAATCCCACGCGCAGCCTTCGCCGCACGGGCAGCGTGTCGAAGCCGCAGGCGGCTGCAAGACCGATATGGCGGGCACCGAGGCGGGTTCCGGATTCCAGCACGACGCTCCCGGCATCGGCGTCCTCGCCGGCGGCGCGTCGATTTGCGCCCATCCGCAGGCCGGCGGGTATGACGACGGCATCGCTCTCCGCGACAGCGTCCTCCTGCATGACCACCGTGTCGGTTCCGGGGGGCAATACGGCGCCCGTGAAGATCCGGATCGCGCCGCCGGACACCGCGTCGCCGAGCAGCTTCCTGCCCGCGGCGGCGCGCCCGGTAACCGGCATGCGCGTTGCGCCTTCCGGAGCCAGGTCGCCATGGGCGAAGGCGTATCCGTCGACGGCGGCGCAATCTGCCGGGGGCAGCGCCCGCGGCGTCAAGAGGTCGACGGCCAGAATCCTCCCCACGGATTCTGCCAGGCCAAGTGGCACCGGCTCCGTGCCGCAGACCGGCCGCGCGTCGCTCCGAATGCGCGCACTCGCTTCGGCGACCGAGATATCCGGACCGGCCGGATCATGGCTTCGCCCGCTTGGCGGCGGCGCAGCCCAGGAGGCGCCGACATCCAGTCGGGCGATCAGATCCGCGATCCGCTCCAGATCGCCGAGCGGAAGGAAGGGTACAGTCAGGCCCGGCGGAGGGGCGTCGGCCGCCACGGCCAGGATCCAGGGATCATCCGGCTGAAGCAGGGCTTTGCCGGTGCCATGCCTGTGCACTTCCAGCTTCGGAATCGCGGTTCGCTTGAAACCTTCGACAAGAACGATGTCTATCGGCGCCAGTTTCGCGCACAGGTCGGTCAGTTCCGGCTCCGATCCCTCCCGGTTCTCATGCAGCAGCGCGAAACGCGCCGACGATGCCACCAGCACATCGCGCGCGCCCGCCAGCCGATGCCGATAGCTGTCCTTGCCCGGTGTGTCGACGTCGAAGGCGTGATGGGCGTGCTTGACCGTCGACACGGTTATTCCTCTGGCGACGAGCAGCGGAATCAGCCCTTCGATCAGGGTGGTCTTGCCGCTGCCGCTCCAGCCGGCAATCCCGATCAGGCGCATGGCTCAGGAATGCGGAGCGGCGTTGGCGGCCCGCTTGGTGTCGTCGCGTTCGACCCGTTCGGGCTCGCCCGACATGTGACGCAAGCCGGCCCTCAGGTAGTCGTAGCCGGTGACCAGGGTGAGCAGGGCCGCCGCCCAGAGCAGGAGGCGGCCGATGTCCGGCACATGCCAGGCCGGCGGTGCCGCATCGAAGACCAGGAGGAAGCAAAGCGCCACGATCTGTGCCGTCGTCTTCCATTTCGCCAACCGGCTGACGGGCATGGCCACGCGCAGTTCCGCCAGGAATTCGCGCAGGCCCGCGACCAGAATCTCCCGGCACAGGATGACGACCGCCGCCAACAGGTCCAGGCCGGCGATCCGCTCATGCGCGACAAGCATCAGCAGCGCGGCTGCGACCAGCAGCTTGTCGGCGATGGGGTCCAGGAAGCGGCCGAGACTGGACGACTGTCCCCAGCGGCGCGCAATCCAGCCGTCGAAAAAATCGGTGAGGCCGGCAACGCCGAAGATGGCGAGAGCCACCCAGTTCGAGACGTGGCCCGGCCAATAGAACGTCGCGATCAGCGCCGGAATGGCGAAGATACGGGACATCGTAAGGGCGTTGGGCAGACTGCTGAACATCGAAGGCTCCGCGCGGCCCACCCCTTATATCAGCCTCGGGCGGATTGGGCGATTGACCGGGTCGCGGGACAACCTATCGTCCTACGCATGACGCCCGTTCCGACCACGATCGATGCCGCCGAGATCGAACGCTTTTCCGCGATTGCCGCCGAATGGTGGAACCCGCTCGGCAAGTTCCGCCCGCTGCACAATATCAACCCCGTGCGGCTCGGGCATATCCGCGACACGGCGCTGCGTCATTTCGGGCTCGACGCGCGGTCGCGTCGACCGCTCGCGGGGCTGCGGGTGCTCGATATCGGCTGCGGCGGCGGCCTCGTGGCCGAACCCCTGGCGCGGCTTGGCGCCGATGTCGTCGGTATCGATGCGGCCGAGCGCAATATCGGCGTGGCATCCGTGCATGCAAGGGAAAGCGGACTCGCGATCGACTATCGCTTTTCCAGCGCTGAGGCGCTCGCCGATGCCGGGGAACAGTTCGACGTCGTCCTGGCGCTGGAAGTCATCGAACATGTGGCGGATGTCGCACTGTTCCTCTCTGCCGCGAGCCGGCTGGTGCGCCCTGGCGGCGTGCTGATGGTGGCGACGATGAACCGGACCTTGAAGTCCTTCGCCATGGCGATCGTCGGCGCGGAATACGTACTGCGCTGGCTGCCGCGCGGCACGCATGATTGGAAGAAATTCCTACGGCCGAGCGAAGTCGCCGGCGGCATCCGGACGAATGGCCTCAGGGTCGGCGAGGTTCGCGGGATGTCCTACAACCCGCTCGGTGATCGCTGGTCTCTATCCGCGGACACGTCCGTGAACTATATGCTGACCGCGACCAGGCCCGCCTGATCAGCCGCTGACCGGTTTCACTTTCGACGCGGCGAGCTTGGCCCGCGCCCGGGCCTCGGCAACATCCGCACCGGTCGCTATCGCAACACCCATACGCCGCTTCTTGAAGCTCTCCGGCTTGCCGAACAGCCTGATATCGCTCTGCGGCACTGAGAGCGCCTCCGCCACGCCCTCGAAGGCGATGCCCTTCTCCTCCATGCCGCCGTAGATCACGGCGGACGCGCCGGGAGCGGTGGTTCGCACGTCGACCGGCAGGCCCAGGATGGCCCGGGCGTGCAGTTCGAATTCCGAAAGCCACTGCGAGCCGAGGGTGACGAGGCCGGTATCGTGCGGCCGCGGACTGACCTCCGAGAACCAGACCTCGTCGCCCTTGACGAACAGTTCCACCCCGAACAGCCCCCGGCCGCCGAGATCGGCGGTCACCTTGCCCGCGATTTCGCGCGACCTCGCCTTGGCCAGGTCGCTCATCGGCTGCGGCTGCCAGGATTCGACATAGTCGCCATCGACCTGGATATGGCCGATCGGTTCGCAGAAGAAGGTCTCCACCTGCCCCGAGGCGCCGATCGCGCGCACGGTAAGCTGGGTGATCTCGTAGTCGAAGCTGATGAACCCTTCCACGATGATGCGTCCCCGGCCGGTCCGTCCGCCGGACTGGGCATAGTCCCAGGCCCGTTCCACCTCCGCCGGCGACCTGATGATCGACTGGCCTTTGCCGGAGGAGGACATCACCGGCTTCACCACGCAAGGATAGCCGATGCCGCCATCGATGGCCGTCTCGAGGTCGGCCAGGCTGTCGGCGAAGCGGTAGGGTGAGGTCCGCAGGCCGAGCGTCTCGGCCGCCAGACGCCGGATTCCCTCGCGGTTCATGGTCAGCTGCGCGGCGCGGGCCGTCGGGATGACCTCGACCAGGCCTTCCTTCTCGATCTGGACCAGCATGTCGGTGGCGATGGCCTCGATCTCCGGCACCACCAGATGCGGCCGTTCCGCCTCGATCACCGCGCGCAGCGCCGCCCCGTCTGTCATGGTGACGACGTGGCTCCGATGTGCCACCTGCATCCCCGGCGCATCGGCGTACCGGTCGACGGCGATCACCTCGACCCCCAGCCGCTGCAGGGCGATGACCACTTCCTTGCCGAGCTCGCCCGCGCCCAACAGCATGACGCGGGTGGCGGAGGGGCTGAGCGGGGTTCCGATGCGCATGGAGAGGGACTCGTCTGATCGCTTTCGGATGTCTCTTAGCACGTCCCCGACGGTTGACACTGCGGGGTTCCGCCCGTAGAAACCGCGCTCCCTATTCCTGCGGCGGCCGCGCGCCCCGCGCGCAGCCAGAGTCGGTGTCATGAAGATCGTCAACTCGCTCAAATCCGCCAAGAAGCGCCATCGCGACTGCCGCGTGATCCGTCGCCGCGGCCGGACCTACGTCATCAACAAGACGAACCCGCGCTTCAAGGCCCGCCAGGGCTGAGGACGGCGGCCGGTCCGCTTCCGGCCGGTCTCACCTCCAGGAAATCAAAGCCGCCGGCCATTCACTGGCCGGCGGCTTTTCTGTGTCAATTTATTGATATGTTATATCGTTCGAAACTAATTCCGGATCGACAGCAGTTCCGGTGTCGGCTTGCCGAGTTTGCTCACGTCCGGCCGCGGCCGCCGCAGCGATTCGATCCCGGTGAAAGCCTGTTCCATCGCCTCGGCGGCATCGAGCAGCGCGACATCGCCCCTGAACCGCCCGATCACCTGCAGCCCGAAGGGCATGCCCTGAGCGTCGGTCCCGCAGGGGAGCGTGATCGCGGGATTGGTCGCCAGCGTGATGAAATAGGTCAGCGCCAGCCAATGGTAGTAGTTGCGCAGGCGCTTCCCATCCAGCTCCTCGAGATAGAGCTGGCTCCAGGGGAAGGGGGAAACCGGCGTCGTCGGCGCCAGCACCAGGTCGTAATCGGCGAAGACCGTCTGGAAGCGCCGGAAGATGCGGGTCTGCTCCGCCTGCGCCCAGGCGACGTCGGCGGCCGACATGGCGGCCCCCATCTCGTAATTGGCGCGGACGTTGGGCCCGAGCACGCCCGGATCGCGGTCGTAATCCGCCTTGTAGCGGGCGACGAAGTTGAGCGCCCGGATCACGTCGAAGCAGCGGTCCGCCTCGCCGAAATCGACGTTCAATACGTCGCAGGACCCAAACAGGTGTTTCATGGCGCCGATCTTGGCCCGGAACACGCCTCGGATGTCCTCCCCCACGGGGCACTGGCCGAAATCCTCGGTATAGGCGACGCGGAGCGAGCCGAGATCGGCCGGCCGGCTCATCCGCAGTTCCTCGGGCTTCATCGGGAAGGCGAGGGGCTCGCGATCGTCCATGCCGATCTGGGCGCCGAACAAGAGGCGGGTATCGGCGACGTCCCGGCCCATCGGCCCCAGGACGGAGATCGGCGTCCAGCCGAGGCCGCGGGCATCCATCGGCACCAAGCCGGGGGAGGGGCGGAAACCGACCACGCCGCATTTGGCGGCCGGGATGCGCAGCGACCCGCCGGTATCCGAACCCGTGCAGACCGGCAGCATGTCGAGCGCCAGCGCCACCGCCGATCCGCCCGACGACCCACCGGCGTTCAGCATCGGGTTGAAGGGATTCCCCGTCGCGCCCCAGACCGGGTTGCGGGTATTCGCCCCGGCGCCGAACTCGGGCACGTTGGTCTTCGCCACCACGATGGCGCCGGCTTTCCGCACCAGGGCCACCATGGCGCAGTCCTTGGCCGGCACGAAGTCGCGGAAGAGCGGCGAACCGTAGGTGGTGCGTAAGCCCTCCGTCTCGTGCAGGTCCTTGATGCCCGTCGGCAGGCCGTGCAGCGGCCCGAGCGGGTCTCCCCGCAGGACCGCCGCCTCCGCCGCCTTGGCCTCGGCCTTCGCGCGGTCATGGGCGGTGGCGGCGATGCAGTTGACCGCCGGATTGAGCGCTTCCATGCGCTCGATCGCCGCGCTCAACAGTTCGACCGGAGAGATCTCCTTCGTGCCGATGCGCCGGCGCAGTTCGACGGTGGAGAGCGACAGTAGCGAGGGCGATGTCATGGTTCCTGTCCTTGCGCGCGTCAGTAGATCAGGCCGGGCGTGGTCTCGGCGTCCAGCGGCCAGATCGGCCGGTTGATCTTTGTATAGGGGATCTTGCGATAGTCGCGGCTGAGCGGCGCGTCGGATTCGATGTAGATCACCCGCTTCGCGATCGGCCCGAAGGCGGCCATGAAGTGGTTGGTCGACTTCACCACCAGGATCTTCTTCGCCGTCGGGTCGATGCCGAGATTGGTGAAGAGCTCGAGGCCGAGCGCCTGCGTGCGATTGGCGATCAGCACCACCTCGACCCCGCCGATGCGGATGGCGGCGCAGTCGCCGAGCGGCACCTGCGTCGGCCCGAAGCTCTGCCAGGCATCGCGTTTCAGCCCCACCACGGTGACCATGGCATCGACCGGCTGGCCCGAACGCGGGCCGATCTTGCCGCCGAAGCGCAGCGGAAACTCGGCGCCCAGGCCGGCATCGAAGCAGAGCCGGACGGCGATCGGGTCCCAGATCGGCCCGATGGCGGCTTCCTCGGCCTTCTGCGCGATCAGCTCGCGCAGGATGGTGGTGTTGTCGGACGGCGCCCCGCCGCCGGCATTGTCGGAAGGCTCGGCCAGCACCACCGGCATGGCATTGGCCTCGATCGCCATGCGCACGCCCGCGCCCGGGTCGAAGTACTCCGGCATGGTCTTGCCCCGCATGCCGACGAATTCCTGCCCGATCGCGGTCGCCATCGCATCGGCCTTCGCCTTGTCGCCGTCGGCGATCACCAGCACGCGGCCCGACAGTTCGGCCACGTCGGCATAGGGAAAGCAGTGCGCGACGGATATGGAGAGGATGCCGTCCTTGCCCTCCA
>JALHMN010000016.1 GCA_022844005.1 bacterium
CGTGTGCTCTTCCGATCTCGAAGGGCAAGCGCGCGCTGATCCTGGCCGACCAGTTCCCCTCCAACGTCTATGCCTGGCGCGAGCGGGCGGCAGAGGACGGGGGCGAGGTGGTGACGGTGGCCCGGCCGGCCGACGACGACTGGACGGCGGCCGTTCTGGCCGGGCTCGACGACCGCGTGGCCGTCGTCGCGCTGCCGCATTGCCACTGGACCGATGGCGGGCTGCTCGATCTGGTGGCGATCGGCGAGAAGGCCCGCGCGGTGGGCGCGGCCCTCGTGCTGGATGCGACGCAATCCCTGGGCGCCATGCCGCTCGATGTGGCGAAGGTGCAGCCCGACTACCTGGTGGCGGCGACCTACAAGTGGCTGCTGGGCCCCTATGCCTTCGGCTTTCTCTATGTGGCGCCACATCGCCAGGATGGGCGGCCGCTGGAGCATGGCTGGATCACCCGCGGCGGGGCCGAGGACTTTTCCGGGCTGGTCGCCTATCGCGACGATTTCCAGCCCGGGGCACGGCGCTTCGACATGGGCGAGCGGGCGAACTTCGCCGCCACGCCCGTCGCCATCGAATCGCTGAAGCTGATCACCGCCTGGGGTATCGGCAATGTGCAGACGACACTGGGCGCGCGGACGGCCGATATTGCCGCGCGGGCGGCGAAACTGGGCCTCTCCAGCGCGCCGCCGGAGCGTCGCGCCGGGCATTTCCTGGGCCTGCGCTTCGCCGGCGGCGTGCCGGCGGATCTGCCGGCCAGGCTGGCGGCAGAACGCATCTTCGTCAGCGTGCGCGGGCCGGCGATGCGGGTCACGCCGCATCTCTACAACACCGATGCCGATGTCGACCGGCTGTTCGACGTGCTGAAGAAGGCGGTTTGAGCCCATGGACATCGCCAGACTGCGCGCGGAGACGCCGGGCACTGCGAATGTCGTCCACCTGAACAATGCAGGCTCGGCCCTGCCGCCGCAGCCGGTGCTGGCAAGCGTCATCCGCCATCTGAACCGCGAAGCCGAGATCGGCGGCTACGAGGCGGCGGCGGAGGCCGCCGAGGCGCAGGGGCATAGCTATGACGCGGTGGCGGGCCTGATCGGCGCGGCGCCGGACGAGATCGCGTTGATCGAGAACGCGACCCGGGCCTGGGACATGGCCTTCTATGCCCTGTCCTTCCGCCCCGGGGACCGAATCCTGACCGCGCGGGCGGAATACGCCTCCAACTACATCGCCTTCCTGCAGGTGGCAAAGCGGACCGGCGCGGTGATCGACGTAGTGCCCTGCGACAATGCCGGCGCCCTCGACGTCGCCGCGCTGGAACGCATGGTCGACGAGCGGGTGAAGCTGATCGCCATCACCCATATCCCGACCAATGGCGGCCTGGTGAACCCGGCCGAGGCGGTGGGCCGGATCGCGCGGGCGCACCGGATTCCCTATCTGCTGGATGCCTGCCAGTCGGTCGGGCAAATGCCGGTCGATGTCGAGGCGATCGGCTGCGACATGATGTCGGCGACGGGGCGGAAGTTCCTGCGCGGCCCTCGCGGCACCGGCTTCCTCTATGTGCGCCGGTCGATGCTGGAGCGGCTGGAGCCGCCGATGATCGACCTGCACGCGGCGACCTGGAGCGCGCCCGACCAGTACACGCTGCGCCCGGATGCGAAGCGTTTCGAAAACTGGGAGAGCTTCATCGCCGGGCGCATCGGGCTGGGGGTCGCCTGCGACTATGCGATGGCGATCGGGCTGGACGCCATCCGCGATCGGGCCCGCGGTTTGGCGGAGCGGCTGCGCGCGGGGCTGGGCGCGATCGAGGGCGCGCGCCCGCAGGATCTCGGTGCCGAGCGCTCGGCCATCGTCACCTTCACGCTGGAGAAGGCGGCCCCGCCGGCGGTGAAGGCGGCGCTGGCTGCGAAGGGCATCAACGTCTCGGTGTCGGGCCTGACCTCCACCCGGCTCGACATGAGCGCGCGCGGGCTGGAGCAGGTGGTCCGCGCCTCGCCCCACTACTACAACACGGAAGCCGAGATCGACCGGGTGCTGGAGGCGATTGCGGCTCTTTGAGTACTTCCCTCTACCTTGGGGAGAGGGTGGCGCGATTGCGCCGGGTGAGGGGCACCGCTTCTGGTGAATCGCGCGGAGAGGGCGCCCCTCATCCGCCCTTCGGGCACCTTCTCCCCAAGGGAGAAGGAAGCTCGCTAAGCCCGGACCGCCTGGACCTTGCGCCCCAGCGCCGCGATCGCCGTCTCGACGATATGGGCGGCGTTGAGGCGGGCGGCATCGTACTGCTTCATCGGCGCGTCGTGATCGATGAAGACGTCCGGCAGCATCATCGTGCGCACCTTGAGGCCCTGGTCGAGCAGCCCGTCCCGGCTCAGGAAATGCAGCACGTGCGAGCCGAAGCCGCCGATCGAGCCTTCCTCGATGGTGATGAGCACTTCGTGATCGCGCGCCAGGCGGCGGATCAGGTCCTCGTCCAGGGGCTTGGCGAAGCGGGCATCGGCGACGGTGGCGCTGAGACCGCGGGTGGCCAGTTCCTCGGCCGCCTTGAGGCTTTCCGACAAACGGGTGCCGAGCGAGAGGATGGCGATGGCCGTGCCTTCGCGGAGCACGCGGCCCTTGCCGATCGGCAGGACCGCGCCGCGTTCCGGCAGATCGATCCCGACACCCTCGCCGCGCGGATAGCGGAACGCGGACGGCCGGTCGCCGATCGAAGCCGCCGTCGCCACCATATGCATCAACTCGGCCTCGTCGGCGGCCGCCATGACGACGAAGCCCGGCAGGGTGGCGAGATAGGTGATGTCGAAGCTGCCGGCATGCGTGGCGCCGTCGGCGCCGACCAGGCCGGCACGGTCGATGGCGAAGCGCACGGGCAGGCCCTGGATCGCCACGTCGTGCACCACCTGGTCGTAGGCGCGCTGCAGGAAGGTGGAATAGATGGCGACGAAGGGTTTGTAGCCCTCGGTGGCGAGCCCGGCGGCGAAGGTGACGCCATGCTGCTCGGCGATGCCGACATCGAAGCAGCGGCCGGGGAAGCGCTGGCCGAAGAGATCGAGGCCGGTGCCCGACGGCATGGCCGCGGTGACGGCGACGATCTTCGGGTCTTCCGCCGCCTCGCGGATCAGGGCATCGGCGAAGACGCGGGTGTATTGCGGGGCGTTCGCCTTCGCCTTGGTCTGGGCGCCGGTGGCGACATCGAACTTGGCGACGCCGTGATACTTGTCGTCGGCGGCCTCGGCGGGCGGATAGCCCTTGCCCTTCTGCGTCACCACATGGATCAGGATCGGGCGCTGATGCTCGTCGTCACGGGCGTTCCTGAGCACGGGCAGCAGATGGTCGAGGTTGTGCCCGTCGATCGGGCCGACATAGTAGAAGCCCAGTTCTTCGAACATCGTGCCGCCGGTGACCATGCCGCGGGCATATTCCTCGGCCCGGCGCGCGGCCTCCTGCATCTGCCGGGGCAGGTGCTCGACGATCTGCTTGCCCATCTGGCGCAGCGAACGATAGGAGGGCGAGGAGATAAGGCGCGAGAGGTAGGCGCTCATCGCGCCGACCGGCGGCGCGATCGACATGTCGTTGTCGTTCAGGATGACGATCAGCCGCGATTTCAGCGCGCCGGCGTTGTTCATCGCCTCGTAGGCCATGCCGGCCGACATCGAGCCGTCGCCGATGACGCAGACCACCTTGTTGTCGCGCCCCGACAGGTCGCGCGCCACCGCCATGCCGAGGCCGGCGGAGATCGAGGTGGAGGAATGCGCGGCGCCGAAGGGGTCGTAGTCGCTTTCCGACCGCCGCGTGAAGCCCGACAGCCCACCGCCCTGGCGCAGCGTGCGGATGCGGTTTCGCCGACCGGTCAGGATCTTGTGCGGATAGGCCTGGTGGCCGACGTCCCAGATCACCCGGTCGGCCGGGGTATCGAAGACGTGGTGCAGCGCCACCGTCAGTTCCACCACGCCTAGGCCGGCGCCCAGGTGACCGCCGGTGATGGAGACGGCATCGATGGTTTCCCGGCGGAGTTCTTCGGCCAGCTGCTTCAACTGATCGGGTTCAAAGCCGCGGATATCGGCCGGCTCGCGCACGGTATCCAACAGCGGCGTCGAGCTCGTTGCCGTCACGGAACTCTCCTCAGGCCCGGCGGGTGACAATGAACTGGGCCAGGGCCCGCAAAACATCCGCCCTTTCGTCAAACGATGCAAGGCGGGCGGCCGCCGTCCGGGCCAGCGCGGCGGCCTCGGCCTTGGCGCCCGCGAGGCCCAGATGGTCGACGAAAGTGGCCTTGCCGGCGGCGGCGTCCTTCCGCAGGCGCTTGCCCACGGCGGCCTCCTCGCCCTCGACGTCGAGGATGTCGTCGGCTATCTGGAAGGCGAGGCCGAGATCGGCCGCATAGGCGCGGAGCGCCTCCAACTCGCCGGCATCGGCGCGGCCGAGAAGGCCGCCGGCCTCGCAGGCGAAGGCGATCAGCGCGCCGGTCTTGAGCGACTGCAGCCGCCGGGTCTCCGCCAGGTCGATCGGCGCGGTCTCGGCGGCGATGTCGATCGCCTGGCCGGCCACCATGCCGCAAGCGCCCGCGGCCCGGGCAAGGCCGCCGACGAGCTTCAGCCGGAGCGCTGGATCGGGATCGACCTCGGGACGCGCGATCGCCTCGAAAGCGAGGGTCAAGAGCGCGTCGCCCGCCAGGACCGCCGTCGCCTCGTCGAATTTCCTGTGCAGCGTCGGGCGGCCACGGCGCAGGTCGTCGTCGTCCATGCAGGGCAGGTCGTCATGCACGAGCGAATAGGCATGCAACATCTCGATCGCCGCCGCCGCCGCCGCCGTATGCTCGATCGGAACCGAGAAGACGTGGCCCGCCTCGATGAGCAGCAGCGGGCGCAATCGCTTGCCCGGGCCGAGCGCGGCATAGGCCATGGCCTCGTGCAGCCGCGCTTCCGGGCCGCTGCCGCGCGGCAGGAGGGCGGCAATCGCGGCCTCGACGGCCGCGGCAGCGGCCGCCATGGCCGTTTCGAGGGAGCGGGTCACCCCAGTTCGGCGGGGACGGCCTTGGGGCCGTCGGGGCCCTCGACGATCTTCTCGATCCGCTCGCCGGCCGAGCGCAGCTTCGCCTCGCAATGCTGCTTCAGCTGGGTGCCGCGGGTGTAGATCTCGATCGAGCGCTCGAGATCGACCCGGCCGGCCTCCAGCGTGCGCACGATCTCGTCGAGTTCGGCGAGGGCCTGCTCGAAGCTCATCGCGGCGATGTCGGTGGGAACGGTTTCCGTCTTTGCCATGGCGGGATTGTAGTCCGCTAGCCTGCCTTGCGCATCTCGATGACCGCCTTGGCGGCCGGACGGGCGAGGCAGCGTTCGAGCCAGGATTTCATGTGCGGCCAGGTGGAGAAATCGACACCGACCATGAAGGACGGCAGCATGACCGAGGCGACGTTGAGATCGGCGAGGGAGAAGTCCTTGCCCGCGAGGCAGGGCTGCGCCGCGAGCTTCTCGTCCAGCACCTTGAAGCGGGGGCCGAGCGCCACCCAGGCGGAAGCGGCGGCATAGGCGTCGCGTTCGGCCTCCGGCTTGATATGGGCGTTGTAGGCATAGGTCATCAGCGCCGTCTCGACCTCGGTCGCGACCCAGAGCGTCCACTGGAAAACCTGCGCCTCGCCCGCCGCATCGGCCGGCCAGAGGCTGCCCGCCTTGCGCGCCAGGTAGAGGTTGATCGCGAGCGATTCGAAGATCAGCAGGCCATCGTCGTCGAGCGCGGGAATGCGGGCGTTCGGGTTGACCTTGGCGAAGCCGGGGGCGCCCGCCCCCTGCGGGCCCTGGGCCACGCGCACCAGCTCGTAAGGCAAGCCCAACTCGCCCAGGCACCAGAGGTTGCGGGCCGCGCGCGAGCGGGGGACGCCGTAGAGCTTGAGCGCCATGGGGATCAGGCCGCGAGGTTGTTGAGGGCGAGGATCAGGCTGTCGCCCATCACGCTGGTCGACACCTTGGCGGTGCCCTTCTGCATGATGTCGCCGGTGCGCATGCCCTTTTCCAGCACGTCCTTGACCGCCTTCTCCACCAGGTCGGCCTCGTCGCCCATGTCGAAGGTGTAGCGAAGCGCCATCGCAAAGGAGAGGATGGTGGCGATGGGATTGGCGGCGTTCTGGCCGGCGATGTCGGGGGCGGAACCGTGCACCGGCTCGTACAGCGCCTTGCGGCGGCCGGTCGCGTCGGGCGCGCCGAGCGAGGCCGAGGGCAGCATACCGAGCGAGCCGGTCAGCATCGCCGCCTCGTCCGACAGGATGTCGCCGAACAGGTTGTCGGTGACGATCACGTCGAACTGCTTGGGCGCCCGGACCAGCTGCATGGCGGCATTGTCGGCATACATGTGGCTGAGCTCGACGTCCTTGTAGCTCTCGTCGTGCAGCTTCTGCACTTCCTCGCGCCAGAGGACGCCCGATTCCATGACGTTCGCCTTCTCGCAGGAGGTCACGCGGTTGCCGCGCTTCCGGGCCAGTTCGAAGGCGACGGCCGCCACGCGGCGGATCTCGTTCGTCGTATAGACCTGGGTGTTGACGCCGCGGCGCTGGCCGTCGGGCAGCGTCTCGATGCCGCGGGGGGTGCCGAAATAGACGCCGCCCGTCAGCTCGCGCACGATCATGATGTCGAGGCCCTCGACCAGCTCGCGCTTCAGGCTGGAAGCGTCGGCGAGCGCGGGGAAGCAGACCGCCGGACGCAGGTTGGCGAAGAGCTCGAGTTCCTTCCTGAGGCGGAGCAGGCCGCGCTCGGGCTTCTGCTCGAAGGGCAGGTTGTCCCATTTCGGCCCGCCGACGGCCCCCAGCAGCACGGCATCGGCCTTCTGGGCCTTCTCGACCGTGTCGTCGGTGACCGGGATGCCATGGGCATCGATGGCGCTGCCGCCGACCAGGTCCTCGGTCACGTCGAAGCTGACGGCACGCTTCTTCGCCATCCATTCGATCACGCGCCGGGTCTCGCGCATCACCTCGGGGCCGATGCCGTCACCCGGCAGCATCAGGAGATTCTTGTTGGCGGCCATGACGACGCTCCGCGACTTCCGTGAGTTGGGATTTAGAGGATCGGCCCGCGCTTCAGCGATAGAGCCAGGGCTGGGACAGGCGCTGCTTCTCCTCGAAGCTGTCGATCGCCGGCTTGTCCTGCAGCGTGAGGCCGATGTCGTCGAGGCCTTCGATCAGGCACTTCTTGCGGAAGGGGTCCATCTCGAACTTGACCACGCCGCCGTCGGGCCCGCGGATCTCCTGGCTCTCCAGGTCGACGGTGAGCGTGGCGTTGGCGCCGCGCTCGGCATCGTCCATCAGCTTGTCGAGGTCTTCCTGGGAGACCTTGATCGGCAGGATGCCGTTCTTGAAACAGTTGTTGTAGAAAATATCGGCGAAGGACGTGGAGATGACGCAGCGGATGCCGAAGTCGAGCAGCGCCCAGGGGGCGTGCTCGCGGCTGGAGCCGCAGCCGAAGTTCGGCCCGGCCACCAGGATCTGCGCCTTGCGATAGGCCGGCTTGTTCAGGACGAAGTCGGGCTTTTCCTTGCCGTCCTGGGTATAGCGCATCTCGTCGAACAGGTTCTTGCCGAGACCGGTGCGCTTGATCGTCTTCAGGAACTGCTTGGGGATGATCATATCGGTGTCGATATTGACCAGCGGCAAGGGCGCCGCGACGGCCGTCAGCTTGTCGAATTTCTGCATGATGCCCGTCCCCTCTCAGAGCAGTTCGCGAACGTCGGCCAGATAGCCCTTGATCGCCGCGGCGGCGGCCATCTCCGGGCTCATCAGGTGGGTGCGCCCGCCGCGACCCTGGCGGCCTTCGAAGTTGCGGTTCGAGGTCGAGGCGCAGCGCTCGCCCGGTTCCAGCCGGTCGGCGTTCATGGCAAGGCACATCGAGCAGCCGGGTTCGCGCCATTCGAAGCCGGCGGCGGTGAAGATCTTGTCGAGACCTTCGGATTCGGCCTGTTCCTTCACCAGCCCCGAACCCGGCACCACCATGGCGCCGACATGGGCGGCGACTTTCCGGCCCTTGGCGATAGCGGCAGCGGCGCGCAGGTCCTCGATCCGGCCGTTGGTGCAGGAGCCGATGAAGACGCGATCGACCTTCAGGTCCTGCAGGCGCTGGCCTGGTTCGATGCCCATGTACTCGTAGGCGCGCTGCATGGCGGCGCGCTTGCCGAGGTCGTCGACGCTCTCGGGCTTCGGCACGGTGGCGGTGATCGGCGCCACGTCTTCCGGGCTGGTGCCCCAGGTGATGGTGGGAGCGATCTCGGCGGCATCGAGCACGACTTCCTTGTCGTAGACCGCGTCCTTGTCGGAAACCATGGTCCGCCAGTAGGCGGAGGCCTGTTCGAAGGCACCGGCCTTGGGCGCCCGGGGCAGGCCCTTCATGTAGTCGATCGTGGTGTCGTCGACGGCGACCAGGCCGGCACGCGCGCCCGCCTCGATCGTCATGTTGCAGACCGTCATGCGGCCTTCCATCGACAGCGCGCGGATGGCGGGGCCGGCATATTCGATGACATAGCCGGTCCCGCCGGCGGTGCCGATCTTGCCGATCACGGCCAGAACCAGGTCCTTCGCGGTCGTCCCCTTCGGCGGCGTGCCGTTGATGGTGACGCGCATGTTCTTGGAGGGCTTCTGGATCAGGGTCTGGGTCGCCAGCACGTGTTCGACCTCGGAGGTGCCGATGCCGAAGGCGAGCGCGCCGAAGGCGCCATGCGTCGCCGTATGGCTGTCGCCGCAGACGATGGTCATGCCCGGCTGGGTCAGGCCCTGTTCCGGCCCGATGATATGGACGATGCCCTGGCGGATATCGTCCATGCCGAAATACTCGACCCCGAAATCCCGGCAGTTCTGTTCCAGCGTCTCGACCTGGATGCGGCTTTCCTCGTCCGCGATGCCCTTGGAGCGGTCGGTCGTCGGCACGTTGTGGTCGGCGACGGCGACCGTGGCATCCGGCCGGCGCACCTTGCGGCCGGCCACGCGCAGACCCTCGAAGGCCTGCGGGCTGGTCACTTCGTGCACCAGGTGAAGGTCGATGTAGAGGACGGCGGTACCGTCCTTCTGCTGGCTGACCAGATGGGCGTCCCAGATCTTGTCGTACAGGGTGCGTGGTTTGCTCATGGCGCTCCTCCCGAGAGCGGGAGATTTTCGGGTTTCTTTGAAGGGCCGCGACCATAGCCGCCAAGGGGCGGGCCAACAAGGGCGGGGTCAGCCCGCCCAGGCGGCCCGCAGCGCCAGACCCGCCAGCAGCATGGCGTTGGCGAGACCCGCGAGCGGCAGGGCGCGGCGGGCGAGATCACGGAACCGCCTGCCGGCCGCGGCGCCGGCCCATCCCAGTCCCGCCAGCGCCACGGCCGTCCCGGCGGCGAAGGCGGTCATGGACAGGGCGCCGGCGAGGGGGCTGGCCAATACGCTGGAGGCGGCCAGGGCGGCGTAGACCATATGGCAGGGAAGGAAGCCCAGGAGGAGGCCGAGGGCATAGGATGTCCGGGCGGTGCCGGCCCGCCGCAACAGCGGATCGATCGCCGCCGCGAGATGGCGGCCGAGCCGCCCGGTGCCGGACCGCATACTGCCGACGGCCATGGCGGCGAAGAGCAGGGCGGCGAGGCCAAGTCCGACGGCGGCGAACCAACGGTTGCCCGCCGCCTCCGACACCACGCCGCCGAATCCGGCCGCGATGGCGCCGAGCGCCGCATAGGTGCTCGCCCGCCCCAGGTGATAGCCGGGCAGGAGGCCGGTGGCGAGACGGGAGAGGCCCCGATGGCTTTCGAGGGGACGGTCGCGCAGGCGGCCGCCGACCTGGGCGACGACGAAGGGACCGCACATGCCGGCGCAGTGCGCGAACCCGCCGACCAGCCCGAACAGGAACAGGGCCAGCGGGATGGCGATCCACGGATCGGCGGCCGCCAGCCAGGCGGGCAGGATTTCCGCGACGGGATGGGTGGCCGTCACCGATGCACGAGGTCGCGATAGGCGTGCCAGGTGGCATGGCCGACCAGCGGCACCATCACGGCAAGACCGACGAACATCGTGGCGAGACCCGCAGCGGTGAAGACTACGATCAATACCGCCCAGAAGATCATCGCCCGCCAGTGCCGCAGAACGGCCGACAGGCTGAAGCTCATCGCTTCGAAGACGCTGACCTCGCGATCGACCAGCATCGGGATCGACACCGCGGAAAGGGCGAAGGCCACCGCCGCGAAGCCGGCGCCGACCAGGGTTCCGATCACCAGAAAAGGTATCGATTGGGGAGAAAACAGGATGAGGGTCAGCAATTCGGGCAGGGCGCGGCTCTGCATCGGAAAGAACAGGGGAAACAGAAGCATCGCGAAGCGGACCCAGGCGAGATGGATCAGCAGCAGCACCACCCCCATCAGCGCCAGTTGTCCCGGCGCCCGCCAGGCCGTGAAGGCGCTTACGAGGCTGACCGGCTCGCCCCGTTCCAGGCGCCGGCTGGTGTCGTAGAGACCGGCGGCGATCAGGGGCGCCAAGATGAAAAACCCCGCCGTCACCGGAAGCAGCATGTAGGTCATGCCATAAAAGTGCAGGGCGGCGACAACGCCCCAGCTGACGCCGACGATCACACCGCCATAGACGACACCGATCACCGGCGCCCGCCGAAGATCTGCCCAGCCCGCTGCCAGCCATATCCAAGGCCGGTCGGCACTGACCTGCCGATCGGTTGCCGGTCCGCCCTGAGGCATCAACGTCCGTTCCATCCCCATCTCCTCGCCGATGCGCATCGACCGAGGGGCAGATTGCATCGGCCCCCGCCCGCCCCGCCTTGATCCTTGTCAATGCGAAGGGGCCGCAAGCGACGGAAATAGAAGCCGTGCGGGTCGGGCGACCCGGAGGACCAAAGGACCAGTCATGGCGGGAACAACGACAGTCCGGACGGGCGGCGGACCGGGCGAGCAGGACTATATCGAGGATGTGGTTCGAGCGGGCGTCATCGCGACGATCTTCTGGGGCGTGGTGGCCTTCGCGGCCGGCCTCTACATCGCACTGCAGCTGGCCTTTCCGCTGCTGAACCTCGGATTGGAATGGACGACCTTCGGGCGTCTGCGTCCGGTCCATACCTCGGCGGCGATCTTCGCCTTCGGCGGCAACATCCTGATCGCGACCTCCTTCTATGTGGTCCAGCGGACCTGCCGGGCGCGCCTGTTCGGCGGTCCGGCACCCGCCTGGTTCATCTTCTGGGGCTACCAGTTCTTCATCGTGATGGCGGCGCTGGGCTACGTGCTCGGCATCACGGAAGGCAAGGAATACGCCGAGCCCGAGTGGTACCTCGACCTGTTCCTGACCGTCGTCTGGGTCATCTACCTGGTCGTCTTCGTCGGCACGCTGTTGAAGCGCGAGGAACCCCACATCTACGTGGCGAACTGGTTCTACGTCGCCTTCATCGTCACCATCGCGATGCTGCACATCGTCAACAACCTGGCCGTGCCGATCTCGCCCTTCAGTTCGAAGAGCTACGTCGTCTGGGCGGGCGTGCAGGACGCGCTGGTGCAGTGGTGGTACGGCCACAACGCGGTCGGCTTCTTCCTGACCGCGGGCTTCCTCGCGATGATGTACTACTTCATCCCCAAGGCCGCCGACCGGCCGATCTATTCCTATCGGCTGTCGATCGTCCACTTCTGGTCCTTGAGCTTCCTCTACATCTGGGCCGGCCCGCACCACCTGCACTACACCGCGCTGCCCGACTGGGCACAGACGCTCGGCATGACTTTCTCGATCATGCTGTGGATGCCCTCATGGGGCGGGATGATCAACGGGTTGATGACGCTGTCGGGCGCCTGGGACAAGCTGCGTACCGTCCCTTCGCTCCGCTTCCTCGTCACTTCGGTCGGCTTCTACGGCATGTCGACCTTCGAGGGCCCGGTCATGTCGATCCGGCAGGTGAACGCGCTCTCGCACTACACCGACTGGACCATCGGGCATGTGCATTCCGGCGCGCTCGGCTGGAACGCCTTCATCACCTTCGGCGTCCTGTACTACCTGGTGCCCGTGCTGTGGCGCAGGCAGCGCCTCTATTCGGATGCGATGGTCGCCTGGCACTTCTGGATCGCGACGCTGGGGATCGTCCTCTACATCACGGCGATGTGGGTTTCGGGCATCATGCAGGGCCTGATGTGGCGGGCCTATGACGAGCTCGGCTTCCTGCAATACGCCTTCGTCGAGACCGTCGTCGCCATGCATCCCTTCTATGTGATCCGCGCCGCCGGCGGGCTGCTGTTCCTGATCGGCGCACTTCTCATGGTCTACAACCTGTGGCGGACGGCGCGCGGCGACGAGCGCGCCGAGACGAGGGCGATGCCTGCCCTCGTCCTCCGGCCGACCGCGTGAACGGAGGACGGACATGCGCTTCTCACACGCCATTTTCGAAAAGAACGCGGTCATGTTGACCGCAGCGGTCCTGTTGACCGTCGCAGTCGGCGGGCTGGTCGAGATCGTGCCGCTGTTCACGATCGAGACCACCATCGAGCGGGTCTCGGGCGTGCGGCCCTATTCGCCCCTCGAACTGATGGGCCGCAACATCTATGTGCGCGAAGGTTGCTACCTCTGCCACAGCCAGCAGATCCGCCCGATGCGCGACGAAGTGGAGCGCTATGGGCCCTACAGCCTGGCCGCGGAAAGCATCTACGACCATCCCTTCCAATGGGGTTCCAAGCGCACCGGGCCGGACCTCGCCCGGGTCGGTGGGCGCTATTCGAACGAATGGCACGTGCTGCACATGGTCGACCCGCGCGCCGTGGTGCCGGAATCGATCATGCCTTCCTATCCGTTCCTGGCCGACCGGAAGCTCGAAACGAAGGCGATAGAGAAGCACCTCAAGGCGAACCGCGTCGTGGGCGTTCCCTACAGCGACGAGATGATCGCCGAGGCCCGCGCCGACCTCGAGGCGCAGGCCAACCCGCAATCCGACACGGAAGCGCTGATGAAGCGCTATCCCAAGGCGGTGGTGGCGGACTTCGACGGCAACCCGGCCAAGCTCACCGAAATGGACGCCCTGATCGCCTATCTGCAGGTGCTGGGCACCATGGTCGACTTCACCGAGGTGAAGCCCGCCGACGTGAAGCAGTGAGAGGAGAGGCGCCATGTCGATGCACGAACTGATGCCCTTCCTGAAGTCGCTGTGGACCGTCTGGTTCTTCGCGATGTTCATCGCCGCCGTTGCCTGGGCGATGTGGCCCTCCCGCCGCCAGAACATGGAAGAAATGGGCCGCATCCCGCTGGAGGACGACCCTACTCGTCCCGCATCCAAGAAGGCTTGAGATCATGCCGACCAAGATCGAAAAGGATTCCGTCACCGGCACGGAGACCACCGGCCATGAGTGGGACGGCATCAAGGAGCTGAACACACCGCTGCCGAAGTGGTGGATCTACACCTTCTACGTCACTATCGCGGCCTCGCTCGTCTACTACGTCCTCTATCCGTCTATCCCTCTGGTGAGCAGCTATACCAAGGGGCTCCTCGGGTACGATCAGCGCGAGGACGTGGCGCGCAGCATCGAGGTGGCCCAGGCCCAGCAGGCGCCGATGGTGAGCCGCATCCGCACGGCGACGCTGGAGCAGATCCGCGCGGACGGCGCGCTGAACGCCTTCGCCATGACCGGCGGACGGATCGCCTTCAACAACAACTGCGCCGGCTGCCACCAGGCCGGCGGCGCCGGTGCCAAGGGCTATCCCAACCTCGCCGATGATGATTGGCTGTGGGGTGGCGCTCCCGACGCGATCAGCGGCACGATCAGGCATGGCGTGCGCAGCGCCGATCCGGACACGCGGCAGAATCCGATGCCCCGCTTCGGCCTGGACGGGATGCTGAAGCGGTCCGAGATCGAGGATGCCGCCGACTACGTGCTGTCCCTTTCCGGGGCCAAGCACAACGAGGCAGCGGCAAAGCGGGGCGAACCGATCTATGCCGAGCAATGCGTCGCCTGCCACGGCGAGAAGGGTATCGGCAACCCGGAACTGGGCGCCCCGCGGCTGAACGATCCGATCTGGCTCTATGGCGGCGACCGCGCCAGCGTGATCGAGAGCATCTCCAATTCCCGCGCCGGGATGATGCCGGCCTGGGCCGGCCGGCTCGACGACGCGACGATCAAGATGCTGACCCTCTATGTCCACGGCTTGGGCGGTGGTCAGTAAAGGGGCATGGCCATGGACGCCGGTCCCCTATCCACCCCCCTCTACGCGGACCGCGTGCGCGTCTACCCCCGGCGCGTGCGCGGCCCCTATCGGCAGATCAAATGGGCGCTGCTGGGCATTTGCCTGGCCGTCTACTACCTGCTGCCCTGGTTGCGCTGGGACCGCGGACCGAACGCGCCCGGCCAAGCACTCCTGATCGACATGGAGGCGGGCCGCGCCTATTTCTTCATGATCGAGATCTGGCCGCAGGAGGTCTACCTGCTGACCGGGCTTCTGGTGCTGGGGGCGGTCACGCTTTTCCTGGTGACCAGCATCCTGGGGCGGGTGTGGTGCGGCTATGCCTGCCCGCAGACGGTCTGGACCGATCTCTTCATGGCGGTCGAGCGGCTGATCGAGGGTGATCGCAATGCCCGCATGAAGCGCGACCAGGGCCCCACGACCCTGCTCACCGTCGGATTGAAGACTGCCAAGCACGGCGTATGGCTGCTGATCGCCGCCGCCACCGGCGGTGCCTGGGTTCTGTATTTCAACGACGCGCCGACAGTGACCCGGGAGATCTTCACCGGGCAATCGACGCTCTCGGTCTACTTCTTCATCGGCCTGTTCACCGCCACGACGTATCTGCTGGCGGGCTGGGCACGCGAGCAGGTCTGCACCTACATGTGCCCGTGGCCGCGATTCCAGGCGGCCATGCAGGACGAGCACAGCCTGGCGGTGACCTATCGCGCCTGGCGGGGCGAGGAGCGGGGCAAGCACAAGCAGGGCGACAGCTGGGAGGGCCGGGGCGACTGCGTCGACTGCCGCGCCTGCGTCGCCGTCTGCCCGACGGGCATCGACATCCGCGACGGCCAGCAGCTGGAATGCATCAACTGCGGGCTGTGCATCGATGCCTGCAACGAAGTGATGCGGAAGGTCGACCGGCCGCTGAACCTGATCGCCTTCGCCACGCTGTCGGGCGAGACGGCGCGGGCCCAGGGCAAGGAGGCGCCCTATCGCCTGATCCGCCCGCGCACCATCATCTATGCGCTGGTGCTGCTGATCGCGAGCGCCGCGATGCTGGCGGCACTGCTGCTTCGGCCGGCGACCGAGTTGCACGTCCTGAAGGACCGCATGCCGATCTTCGTCATGCTGAGCGACGGCGACGTGCGCAACGGCTACACGCTGAAGATCCTGAACAAGATGCGCGGCGAGAACGCGCTGCGGCTGACCCTCGAGGGGCTGCCGGGCGCGACGATCGCGGTCGCCGGCACGACCGGGACGGCGGCCGCCCTGGACCTCGAGGCGAAGCCGGATGCGGTCGCCACCTTCCAGATCCACGTCCGCGCCGAGCGCGGCGTCCTGCACGGCAAGGAGACGCCGATCGTCTTCCGGCTGAAGGACGGCGGCGGCAACGAGGTGGCGAAGCGCGAGACCGTCTTCGCCGGTCCGGGCCAATAGGAGACATCCGATGACCGCCGCCGCCCGCCCCCGCCCCGCGATGTCCTGGGTTCCCTGGGTTTTCGTCGCCGCCTTCGCCGTGATCATCGCCGTGAATACGGTGCTGATCGTGATGGCGACCCGCACCTTCAGCGGCCTCGTCGTGGAGAAGCCCTATCTGAAGGGCATCGCCTATGAAGAAACGCTGCAGCGCGAGGCGGAGCAGGCGAAGCTCGGCTGGCAAGTGACAACCGCCTTCCGCAACGGCGAGGTCGGCCTGCGCTACCTCGACCGCGCGGGCCAGCCGATCCCGACCCTCGCCGTCCGGGCCAGGGTGACGAGCCCGGTCGGATTGGAATCCCCCCTCACCGTCGACCTGCCCTATCGGGGCGAGGGCTGGTACGCGGCGCGCGTGAGCCTGCCACGCGCCGGGCAGTGGGAAGTCGCGGCGACGGCGACCCGCGACGCAGGCGGCGGCCACGAACGTCGCTTCCGCTTCGTCGCGCCATGACCACGCTCGCCCTCCCGCGCTCTCTCGCGCCTGCCGCGCAGGATGCGCTTTGCGCCCATTGCGGCGCGGCGGCGCCGGCGGGGAGCGGCTTCTGCTGCACCGGCTGCGAGGCGGCATACGCCCTGGTGAACCGTCTCGGGCTGGGGAGCTATTACGGCCGGCGCGCGCTCGACCCCGATCGCCCGCCGCCGCGGCCGGATCCCCTGGCGGCGATCGACCCGACGGCATTCGCCGAAGCGGCCGGCGAGGGCCAGTGGACGCTCGACCTCGCCGTGCACGGATTGCACTGCGCGGCCTGCGTCTGGCTGATCGAGACCATGCTGGCGGCCGATCCGGCCATCACCCGGGCCCGGCTGAATGCCACCACGGCCCGCCTCAGCCTCGCCTGGACCGGACCGCGCGAGAAGGCGGCGCAGCTGGCCGCGCAGGTGGGCGCGCTCGGCTACCGCGTGGCGCCGATCGCCGCCAGCGACATGCGGGCCGACAGGGAAGAAAGCCGCGAGCTGCTGCATGCGATGGTGGTGGCGGGATTCGCCGCCGCCAATGTCATGCTGCTGTCGGTGTCGGTCTGGGCCGGCGCCGCCGGCGAGATGGGTTCTTCCACCCGCGATCTGTTCCATTGGCTGTCGGCGGCGATCACGCTACCCGCCCTTCTCTATGCCGGCCGGCCATTCGCGCGCTCTGCCTGGGCAGCGCTGCGGATCGGACGGACCAACATGGACGTCCCGATCAGCATCGGCGTCGCCCTGGCCACCGCGGTCAGCCTGTTCGAGACGCTGAACGGCGGGGCACATGCCTATTTCGAATCGGCGACCATGCTGGTGTTCTTCCTTCTCGTCGGCCGCTACCTGGATCGGCGTGCGCGCGGCCAGGCCCGGTCGGCGGTCATGCATTTCCTGTCGCTGGCACGGTCACCGGCACGGCGCATCCTGTCCGACGGAAGCAGCGAAACGGTGGCACCGGAGGCGCTGCGGCCCGGCGATCTGGTGCAGGTGGCGAGCGGCGAAAAGCTGCCCGCCGACGGTGTCCTGCTGGACGGGGAGAGCAGCATCGATACCGCCGTGCTGACCGGCGAAGCACTGCCGAAGGCGGCGCGGCAGGGGGACCTGCTGCATGCCGGCACCGTGAACCTGGGGGCGCCGCTGCGCCTGCGGGTCACCGCGCTCGGCGATCAGACCCTGGTCGGCCGGATCGCGACCCTGGTGTCCGAGGCCGAGGGCGGAAGGGCGGCTTACCGGTCGATCGCGGAACGCGTGGCGCGCGGCTATGCACCCACGGTGCATGCGCTGGCGGCGCTGTCCTTCGCCGGCTGGGTCCTGCTCGGCGGCGCCGACTGGCGGATGGCGATGCTGATCGCCGCCGCTGTCCTGATCATCACCTGTCCCTGCGCGCTGGCCCTGGCGGTCCCGGCTTCGGGGCTGGTGGCGGCCAGCCGTCTCGCCCGCGGCGGTGTGCTGCTGAAATCGGCCACGGCGCTGGAACGGCTGGCAGAGGTGGACACCATCGTCTTCGACAAGACCGGGACGCTGACGCTGGGCCGGCCGCGCCTGGTCCGGGACGGCGGCTTCGCGGAAGCCGATCTGGCCGCGGCCGCGGAGCTGGCAGCGGTGTCGCGCCATCCGCTCAGCCGCGCCCTGGTGGAGGCCACAGCCGCCGCAAGCCCGGCGGAAGGTGTGGCGGAGCACGCCGGCCAGGGACTTTCCCTGGGCGGAACCAGGCTCGGCTCCCGCCTCTTCTGCGGCATCGAGGACGACGACGGTGCCGTCGGGCCGGAACTCTGGCTGACCCGGCCGGCCCATGAGCCCGTTCGATTCCGCTTCGAGGACGCCCTGCGTCCCGACGCCGTGGAGGCCGTGGCGGCGCTTCGGGCCTCAGGATACCGGCTGGTGCTGCTGTCGGGCGACCGCGCGCCGAGCGTGGCGGCCGTCGCCGGCGCGGTCGGCATCTCCGACTGGCAGAGCGCCCTGCTGCCGGCCGCCAAGGCCGCCTGGATCGAGAGGGCGCGCGCCGAGGGGCGCCGGGTACTGATGGTGGGCGATGGCCTGAACGATGCGCCGGCGCTGGCAGCCGCGCATGCCTCGCTGGCCCCCGCGCACGCCGCGGATGCCACCAGCGGGGCCGCCGACGCCGTCTTCCAGGGCGAGCGCCTGGGGGCCGTGCCGGTCCTGCTGGCGACGGCGAAGGCGGCCGGCAGAGTCGCACGGCAGAACCTCGTCTTCGCCCTCGCCTACAACGCGCTCGCGGTGCCGCTCGCGATCGCCGGATTCGTCACCCCGCTGATCGCGGCGCTGGCGATGTCCTCGTCCTCGCTGGCGGTGGTCGGCAACGCGCTGCGCCTGAACGGCAGCGGGCGGCGGGCATGAGCGCGCTCGTCTACCTCATCCCGATCGCGCTGCTGCTGGGGCTGGGCGGTCTCGCGGCCTGCCTGTGGGCGGCGCGGGCGGGCCAGTTCGACGACCTCGACGGTGCCGCCAGCCGCATCCTGTTCGACGATCCAGAAACCAACCGGAGGACCCGGAAATGAACGACTTGGGCAGTTACGTCATGGCCCTGCTGGCCACGATCTTCGCGCTAATCGGCATCATCCTGGCGGCCTTCGCCGAGGATGGCGGCATGTATCTCTTCGGCCTGTCGCTCGCCGCCTTCGGCATCCTGTTCGACTTCTTCCTGCTGAAGCGGCATTTCGATGCCGCCGACGCGGGCGCCTGAAGGCTCAGTAGTCCGTCTTCAGGTTGACGCCGATGCTTGATTTCGCATCGGCGCCGACCCGGGTGTCGACGCTGATGTTGGGCGTCAGTTCCACTTCCACGCCGACGCTCGGCCCGGTGGCGCCGGTGCCCTGCTGAGCCTTGAGCAGGATATTGGGCGCCAGGTACTTGCCCACCTCCACGCTCGGGCCTTCGGTGCCGGTGCCGCCCTGGACATCGAGGCGGTCGAGCCCCACCCGCCGACGAAGCTGCTCCAGGGGACCGCCGCCGGTGCTGCCGCTGACCAGCGTGGCGGCCGACTGGGCCAGCTGGATCGCCTGGAAGGGCGTCAGCGAGGCGGTGCCGGTGCCGAACAGCAGCCGGGACAGGACCTCGTCCTGAGGCAGGCCCGAACGGGAGCCGAGCTTGATCGTGGGTGCCGAGAGCGTGCCGGACAGCGCCACCTCCCCCGTCGTCCGGCCGGCCGGGAAGGTGGCCACGGCGGCGATATCGGGATCGATGCGGGCACCTCCCGGAAAGACGATCGAACCGCTCTCGACGGTCAGGCGCTTGCCCAGCAGATCGAGGGTCCCACGGATCACCTTAAGGTCACCCGCGATCAACGGTTCGCGGGTGGTGCCGCGCACGGTGAAGGCGCCGCCGAACTCGGAATCGAGACCGCGGCCGCGCACGAAGATCCGGTTGGGCGCGGCGATGCGCAGGTCGAGCCCGACGGCGAGCGGCGCGGCAGGCGGCGGCACGGGCGCATCGTCCTTTACGCCCGGCCGGTTGATCTCGCGCACATTCAGGACGACGACGTTGGGAGGCAGGCGGTCCGGGATGCGGATATCGGCCTCGATCACCGTGATCTCGCCCTTGAGCGCGGGCGATCCGAGGTCGGGGCCGAGCGCGAGGTTGGCGCTGAGACGGGCTGTCGCGTCGTCGCGGCGGGCGGCGCGGAAATCGCGCAGCGCCAATGTGGCCTGCAGGGGAAACTTCCCGTCGGGGTTCAGTTCGACATGCCCGGACAGGACGACCGTGCCCCCCGAGCCGTCGGTGCCGTTGCCCCTGAGCGCGAGGCGGCGGCCCTCGGCGGTGATATCGAGCGCGAGATCGTTGACCACGGCTTCGCTCGTCGCGTTCACATAGCGCCCGCCGACGAGCCGCGCCGAGCCGGCGGCGCGCGGCGCGGTGATCGTCCCGTCGAGCGAAGCCTCGATCACCGCCGTGCCGGTGATCTGGTCGTCGACCGGCAGGACCGGCGCCAATACGCGGCCGAGGCTGACCGGCCCGGACACCGCGCCGGAGACGGCGCCGTCGGGCGGCAGCGCAAGCGCGAAGGGACGCAGGCGCAGCCGGAGCGGGATATCGGCTTTCAAGTCGAGCGGCGTCTCGCCCATGCCGGTCACCTGCCCGCCGACCCGCATCCGGTCGCCGGCGAGGTCGGCCCGGGCCGCCAGGGACAGCCGCGGCAGATCGGGCGTGGCCCGCAGCCCCTCGGCCTCGAGGGTGAACGTGCCCTCGACGGCGTCGAGCCTGCCGGCGAGGCGGAGGTCGCCGCCGAGCAGGCCCTCGGGGTTGAGGCCGGGCTTGGCGATGCGGGCGAGCGCGGCGGGTAGGGAATCGAAGCGCAGCCGGGCATCGACCCCGGCGGGATCGAGCCGGCCTTCGACGACGAGGTCGCCCTTGTCGATGCCGAACCGGGCCGGCGAGAGCGACAAGGTCCCGGCATCGCCAGTCACGCTGAACGGCGCGCGTAGATCGATCGGCACCTCGGCGAAGCGCGCGGCGAGCCGGTCGATGTCGAGCCGCCATGCGGCGCCGTCGAGGGCGCCGGCGCCGCCGAGGGAGACCTGGAACGGCTTTCCGGCGGTCCCGGCGGCCTCGGCGCGGAAGCGGACTGCCTTCTGCGTGCCCTCGATGCCGGCGCGCAACGTGGCGACCCGGTTGTCGCCCTGCAGCAGATCGGCTCCCTGCAGGTCGAACTGCAGGGCGGGCGTGCCGAGGGCATCGTCGATGGAGCCGCGCAGCCCGGCCCTGGCCAGCGTAGTGCCGTCCAGGTTCAGACCGACCGCCTCCAGGCGGATCTCGACCCGCTGCCTGGTCCCGGTTCGCTCGAAGCCGATCGTGCCGTCGGCCCGGCCATCCAGCTCCAGGCCGGCGATGCGCGCCGCCGGACCGATGGAAGCAGCCCGAAGTTCGAGTGCCCCCTCGACCAAGGTCTGCACCAGGTCGTAGCCGAGATCACCGCCCAGGCTGATGCCGGGAGCGGTGACGGCGAGACGGCGGGCGGAGAGCAGCCGGCCGCCGGTAAGAGCGAGGTCGCCGCCAATGCCGATCCGTCCGGCGGTGAAGCCGAGATCGGCCTGGACCCGGCCCGTGAGATCGCCCGCGACGTCCCGAAGGTCGAAGCGGACGGTCGCCGCCGGCAGGTCGTAGCCCTGGACCGCGGCGCCGCGCAGCCGCGCGTCTCCCGTTACTGCGGGGCTGTCGATAGGGCCGCTCAGCTTCGCCTCGAGGGCGAGGGCGCCACGGGCGATCCCGGGAGCGAGCGGAGCGATGTCCTCGATGCCTGCACCAAGGGTCAGGGACAGCGTCCTGGCGACGGTATCGACCTCGCCGTCGAGGCGCAGATCGCCGCCGGCCGCCGTCACGGTCGCTGACTCGATATGCACGACGCCCTTATCCCACAGCGCGGCGTAGTCGACGCTGGGCGCGGAGCCCAGCAACGCGGAAAGGCGGCGATCATCCGTCGCGAGATCTTCCAGCCGGGCGGCGCCCTCAAGCCGATAGCTGCCCGACGCGATGTCGCCCGCGATCCTTCCTTCCGCCATCGCCCGACCGGAGAGGGCCATGCCGGCGAGATCACGCAACGGCGCGAGATCGCGCAAGGAGAGGGCGAAGCGGGCCGCACTCGGACCACCGCCGGGACGGATATCGGCACTTCCATCGAGTCCGACGGCGCCGGCCATGACGGCGAACCGGTCGACCCTGATGCTGCCGGATGCGTCGCGCCGCAGCTGCAGGGCATAGGTGGCCGAGGAGCCGAGGAGAGGACCGACCGCCGCCGGAAGTCCCTCGAGAGTCCCGGCATCGCCATCGATCGTCGCGTCGAACTGCCCCCCCGCACGCAGACCGATCTCGGCCTTTGCCGTCAGGGTGCCGACCTTCACTCCATCCGGCAGGACGAGGGAGGCGTCAAGGTCGCCCGTCGCCTTCAGGTTGTCGATGGTGCCGCGCGCCTGAAAGGAAAGCGCGCCTCGACCGCCGAGGGCCGGATCGAAACGGGACAGGTCATCGAGCCGCACCGTGCCCGACAGATCGATCGCCGGCCCGTCGGCGCGGCCTTGCAGCGTGAGCGCTCCCAGCGCGGTATCGGCGCTCGCCTGCCTGATCTCCACAGCGCCGGTGCCGTCCCACCGCAGCATGGCGCGATAGGCGATCGGTCCGGGATCGGGCAGCAGACCGGGCGCCCTGGCCGAGCCGTCGATCTCGGCATCAACCCCCTGATCCACCGCCAGGGTGAGGGTCGCCTCGGTGTCGGCGACCCCCTCGACCCGGGCGGTCAGCCGGCCGCGCCAGGCCTGGGCCGGTCCTTCACCGGAAAGGATCAGGTCGACACGGCCCGCGTCGGCGCCGAGGCGCCGGCCGAGCAGACCGCCCGCCGCCTCGGCGACCTCGGCTTCCACCCGCAACGATCCGGCCGCGGCGCCATAGCCGATGGCGACCCGCATCCGGTCGGTCGGCCGATCCAGACGGACGAGGTCGAGATCGAGGGACCACGAATCGGTGCCGCCGAGCGTCTCGCTGGCGCTGAGGGAGAGTGTCAGCGCCTCGCCCAGGACCGCCGCATCGACATTGATGCGATCGATGGCGAGCGCCTGTACCGGCAGCAGCGGGGGCACGAGCGCGGGCAACCCACCCCCTGCGGCGCCGGCATCGTCCGGCGGCAGGCCATGAACATCGAGCCGGGTGATGCCGAGAGAGCGGGGACGGAAGTCCAGACGGCGCAGGTCCGACCAGGTCCAGTCGGCGCGGACATCATCGACCGTGGCGATCGGCCGGCCTTCCGCGGTGACGGTGATGCGCCCGACCTCCACATGCCAGAGCGCCAGGGGCCGGAGGTCGTCGATGCGGATGTCGAGGCCGGCGATCCGGCTGGCGGCTGCACCGGCGAGGCCGGCCAGCATCCGCCGCCCGCTTTCGGTGGCGAGGGTCAGCGCGAGCGCCGAGACGACCAGCACGCACACGGCGATGACGATGAGCAGAACGCGGCCGAGGCGGCGCATCAGAAGGCTTGGCCGAGGCTGATGTAGAACTGGAAGCTGTCGTCGATGCCGGGGCGGCGGTTCAGCGGGAAGGCGACATCGGCCCGCAAGGGCCCGAAGCTCGTGTAATAGCGCAGGCCTATCCCGGCCGCATATTGGATGCGCTCGCCGAAATCGGGCGTCGCGCTGCGATAGGTGTTGCCGGCGTCGAGAAACGGAACCACGCCGATAGTCTCGGTGATACGGATCCGGGCTTCGATACCGGCCTTGAGCTGGGATCGGCCACCGATCGGATCACGGTCCGAATCGAGCGGGCCGACGCGCTGATATTCATAGCCGCGGATCGAACCGCCGCCGCCCGAATAGAGCCGCCAGGTGGCCGGTACGTCCGACAGGGTCGCGCCGAGCAGAGCCCCGAAGGCCGCCCGTACCGCGAGCACCAGCCGCTTTTCCGGCAAGACCTCGTGATAGGCCGCGCCGGCGAGGAGGAAGCGATGGAACGTCGTGCCCTCCTCGGGTTGCAGGACCGGCGTGTAGCCGAGGGTCAGCCGCGAACCGCTGGAGGGATCCAGGAGGTCGTTGCTGGTGTCGCGGCGCAGTTGGAAGGGAAAGGACAGCAGGAGAAACTGCTCGGTGCCGGTCTGGTCGTCGACTTCCAGCGCCTCGATGCCGATCCCGGCACTGCCGGTGACCTTCTCGACAAGGGGCCGCTCCAGCGAGGCGTTGATAGCGGCCGAGCGGCTGTCATAGGCATCCTGCTCCTCACGCTTGACGGTGGCGCCGAGAAGCAGCGTGTCGGTCTCGGTGAAGAAGCTCCGCTCGCGATACTGGGCACCGAGGCCGAGCTGGTTCTGGGCCAGCTGGGCGGTGAGATCGAGCGTTTCCGCCCGGCCGAAGAGATTGCGGTGACGCCAGAACAGTTCGGTCCCGAAGCCGATGTCGGAATCGTATCGAAGGCCGATACCGACCGAGCGGCGCTCCCGCTCGGCCACTTCGATGCTGATCGGCACCTCGCCCGCGGCGTCGGCCATCGTGGCCGGATCGATGACGATGGAGGAAAACAGGCCGGAACGGCCCAGCGCCCGGCGGCCCTCGTCGATCTTGCCCTGATCGTAGGGGTCACCCTCCTTCCAAGGGAGTTGCCCGAGGAGATGCTCACGCTCGACATCGCTCAGGCCGGAAAGCGACAGGGGTCCGAAGGTGGCCGGAGCGCCCGGGTCGATCCTGAGGTCGACCTCCATGCGTGCGGTGGCGTGATCGACCACGATGTCGTGATCGAGCAGGCGGGCGAAGGGATAGGCCTTCTGGGCCAGCCGGGCGAGCACCGCGCCTTCGGCGCCAGCGATATCGGGGGCACGCGCGGGGTCACCGATTTTAGGAAGGTCGAGACCGGCGAGGACATCGAGCGGGACTTTCCCCCGCAGATCGATGCGAAAGGCGCCGATGTTGAAGCGGGGGCCGAGGTCGATGTCGATCCTGATGGTCGGCGGGTCAGTCGAGCTATCCTGCGCGTCGGCAACCACCGCGCCGTAGTAGCCTTCGGACCGCAGGAGGTCGGAGATCAACTTCAGGTCTTCGGCGATGCGTCGGCGTAGCCCGAGCCGTGTGGCGGGAGGGCGATCCTTGCGGGCGACGAGGGCGGACACCGCGGCAATCGATCCGTCGAGATCCGCATTGCCGGTCTTCTCGATCTCGACACCGTAGGAGAAGTCCCGGCGATCACCCTCCACCGGCTGCGCGCGCGGACCGACCGCCCCTGAAACGAGAAGCAGAACCAACAGGGCAATGCGGGCGTGCGAGTTCCCGGCCAAACCTCGTTCCCGACGTTAACGCCTATGCTCAAGCGGCTTCAAGGGAGAATGGTTCCGGCGCGCCCCTCCGGCAACCCCGCCCCGGCGTTAGGCCAGCACTTCGCGATTGACGCAATTGTCGGGATTGGGATTGCCGTCCAGGACCGCAAGGATGTTGGTGACGGTGGCGATGCCCATACGGTCCATCGCTTCCTTCGTCACCCCGGCCATGTGCGGGGCGGCGATGATGTTGGGCAGCTTCAAGAGCGGGTTGTCCGGCTCCGGCGGTTCCTTGTCGAAGACGTCGAGGCCGGCGCCGGCGAGCTTCTTTCCCGCCAGCGCGGCATGCAGCGCCGGTTCGTCGACAATGCCGCCGCGCGCGGTATTGACCAGATAGGCGGAAGGCTTCATCCGGCCGATGCGGGCGGCATTGAACATGTCGATCGTCTCCGGGTTCTTCGGGCAGTGAATGGAGACGAAATCGGCACGGGGCAGGGCAGCGTCGAGATCGGTGACCGGCTCGCAGCCCGCCGCGCGAACCGCTTCCGTCTTCACATAGGGATCGTAAATCAGGACATTCATGTCCATGGCGAGGCAGCGCCGGGCCGTGCGGGTGCCGATGCGCCCGAATCCCACGATCAGCACCGTCTTCTCGAACAGGTCGAAGGGCAGACTGCCGAAGCGGTCGTTCCAGCGGCCGGTACGCACTTGGGCATCGAGTTCGGCATGCCGCTTCGCCAAGGCCATCATGAAGAAGACCGCCTGCTCGGCGACCGATGGCGAGTTGGCGATGCCGGCGATCATCAGCGGTATGCGCTTCTCGCTCAGCGCCGGGACATCGACGGCGTCATAGCCGACCCCGATGCGCGCTACCACCCGCATGCGCGGCGACACCCCCAGCTCAGGCCGGCCGAAGGGCGTGACACCGAGGGCCACGCCTTCGATATCGCCCAGCATCGAATGGAACTCGGCGGTGGTGATCAGCTGGTTGAAGGAGACCGCCTCGACATCGGGCCTGCTGCGGGCCAGCGCCCAGGCGGAGGGCGACATGGTTTCGGGCAGCAGGATCTTCTTCTTGTTGGTCGTCATGATATCGCTGTCTCCGGAAGTCAGGCCGTGGCGGCCTGGATGCGGCGTTCGTCGAGCCCCACGGCGCGCGCGCAGGCGACGATGGAGCCCCAGGTGTCGTCGGGAAGCGGCACCCCTTCGGCGCGGCGTTTGGCGCGCATGCGTTCTTCGGGTTCACCCGGCAGCAGGATCTCGTCCCCCGGCTTCGCCGTTTTCGCACCCTTCACGAACGCCATGTAGCGGCTGACGTCGCCCGGGAAGAAGCCGGTCGGGTCTACCACCGCGGGGTTCACGTAAATGGAGAACATCCCGTTGGCGAAGGGCCGGCCATGGGAGGTGGCGCCGGTGCCCGACAAGGCGCCGCCCAGCACCTCGCACATGAAAGCGAGGCCGGCGCCCTTGTGCTCGCCGAAGGCGCGGATGGCGCCCTGGCCCTGCGCGTGGTTGCGCGGACCGGTGGGCGTGTAGTCGCCGTAAAGGAGATGCGGGTCGTTCCCGGGCTTGCCGTCGGGGCCGATCAGCGCGTCCTCGGGGATGGCCTTGCCGCCCTGGCTCGCCACAAGGACCTTGCCCTCGGCGACGATCGAGGTGGCGAAGTCGAGCACCAGCGGACCGCGTCCCGGCAGCGGTACGCCCACACAATAGGGAGCAGTGGAGAAGCGCCGTTCGACACCGCCATGCGGGGCGACCAGAACGCTGCCGGCGGCATTGGCGAAGTGAACGGAAACGAGGCCCGCCTCCGCCGCCATTTCGGCCCAGTCGCCGACCCGCCCGATATGCCCGGCGTTGCGGAGCGCCACGGCAGAGAGGCCCATGGCCTTGCATTTCTCGATGCCGATCGCGACCGCTTGGGGGGCGACCGTCTGTCCGAATCCGAACTTGCCGTCGACCACGGCCAGCACGGGGGTGTCGACCAGCAGGTCGACCTCGATGTCGGCATGGATGGCACCGTCCCGCTTCTGCTGCACGTAGCGGGGGACCCGGACCACGCCGTGGCTGTCGTGGCCGGTGAGATTGGCGGAGACGAGGTAGCGGCCGACACGTTCCGCTTCCGCCGGCGAGCACCCGGCCGCCGCGAAGATATCGGCGATGAAACCTTCGAGCGCCGCCGCCTTTATGGTGACCATGAAGCCCTGCCTTCAGCCTCGATTCTGCTGGGCGGCAACATAGCCGCGATTCCAGGTGGGGCTGATCAGCACTTCGTTGATGCAGACATGCGCCGGGCGCGTGGCGATGTAGAGGATGAGGTCGCCCATGTCCGCCGACTGCAGCATCTTGGCCCTATCGGCCTTGCTGACCGGAATCGGGCGCTTGTCGAGGATCGGCGTCGCCACCTCGGCCGGGCAGAGCACCGAGGAGCGGATGTTGTTGGTGCATTCCTCGAGATTGATCGTATGGCTCATCGCCACCACGGCGTGCTTCGCCGCCGTATAGGCGGTGCCCGACAGCGCGCTGATGAAGCGCCCGGCCCAGGAGGCGGTGTGGATCATCACGCCGTCCTTCTGCGCCCGCATCATCGGCAGGGAAGCGATGACGCAATAATAGGCGGAGGACAGGTTGCCGTGAATGACGGTATCGGCGCCGGCATAGTCGAGTTCCGACCAGCGGCGCTTCGGGATGTTGAGGCCGGCGTTGTTGACCAGGATGTCGAGGCGGCCGAACTTTTCCTTGATGGCGGCGCCCGTCTTCTCGGCCGTGGACGCCTTCATCAGGTCGCCGGCCTTGACCAGCGCGGTGCCGCCGGCGGCTTTGATGCGCTTCGCCACGTCCTCCAGCGGCTCTTTGCGCCGGCCGGTCAGCACGACCGCGGCGCCCGCCTTCGCCAGCGCGAGGGCGCCCGCTTCGCCAATGCCCGAACCCGCTCCGGTGACCCAGGCCACCTTCCCCTTCAGATCACTCAAAAGCGTTCCCTCCGGTCAACGCGCGAGGCTCAGAGCGGCCCGCGTCGGTACTCTACACGAAGCTCAGAGCACCATGCCCGTCTCGTCATCGATCAGGTGCATATTGGACAGGTCCGCGGCGAGTGCCATGCGCGCGTCCGACTGGGCGCCCGCCGTGGGGTTCACACTGGCGCAGATCTCGGTGCCGTTCACGGTGAAATAGACCAGCGTTTCCTGGCCCATCGGTTCGGTCACGTCGAGCGTCACCTCGAAAGGGTGCTGCTCGGGCTCGAGATGCCTGGGCACTTCGGTGATGTGTTCCGGCCTGAGGCCGAACAGCAGCCGGCTTTTCGACAGATGCGGCTGATAGCGCGCCGTACGGCTGGCCGGCACGGGAAAGGTGATCTCGTCGGTCAGGCGCACGCGCAGGGCACCGGCCGCCTGTTCCAGCCGGCAGGGGATCATGTTCATCGCCGGGGAGCCGATGAAGCTCGCCACGAATTTGGTGGCCGGGGCGTGATAGAGATCGTTGGGGGCGCCCACCTGCTCGATATTGCCGCCATTCATCACCACCACGCGGTCGGCCAGTGTCATCGCCTCGACCTGGTCGTGGGTCACGTAGACGGTGGTGGTGCGCACCTTCTGGTGCACCTTCTTGATCTCGGTGCGCATCTGCACGCGAAGCTTGGCATCGAGGTTCGACAGTGGCTCGTCGAACAGGAATACCTTCGGGTCGCGCACGATGGCCCGGCCCATGGCGACGCGCTGGCGCTGCCCGCCCGAGAGCTGCTTGGGCTTGCGCTGCAGCAACTCGGTGATGTCGAGGATCCTGGCCGCGCTCTGGACGCGCACGTCGATATCCGCTTTCGGCATTTTTTTCAGCCTGAGCCCGAACGACATGTTCTCATAGACGGTCATATGCGGATAAAGCGCGTAGTTCTGGAACACCATGGCGATGTCGCGGTCCTTCGGCGGCACGTCATTCACCACCTGGTCACCGATCAGGATGTCGCCGGCGGTGATCTCCTCGAGGCCTGCGATCATCCGCAAGGTAGTGGACTTCCCGCAGCCGGAAGGACCCACCAGGACCACGAACTCCTTGTCGGCGATGTCGAGATCGATGCCGCGGACGGCCGGCGTCTCGTCGTAGTTCTTCACGACCTTGCGAAGCGTCACCTGTGCCATGGCAGCCCTGAACTCCCTGTGCTCGCAGACTTTCTTCTTGTCAGCCCTTGGTCGCGCCTGCCGTCAGCCCGGCGATGTAATAGTCCATCAGGAAGGCATAGATGATCAGCGGCGGGGCGGCGCCGAGCAGCGCCCCGGTCATGATCTGGCCCCAGTTGAAGACATCGCCCTTGATCAAGGTGGTGATGATGCCGACCGGCAGCAGAAGCTGGTCGGTCGAGGTGGTAAAGGCGAGCGGGTAGAGGAACTGTGCCCAGCTGACCGTGAAGGCGAAGATGGTAGCCGCGATGATGCCGGGCAGCGCCACCGGAATGAAGATGCGGAACAACGTCTGCATCCAGGTGGCCCCGTCGATCAGCGCCGCCTCGTCCAGCTCCTTCGGGATCGACGCGAAGTAGCCGATCATGATCCAGGTGCAGAACGGCACCGTCAGGGTCGGGTAGACGATGATCATCGTCCACCAGTGGTTCATCAGTTCGATCCCGAAGGTGTCGCGCACGAAGGCGAACATCTTGAACAGCGGGATGAAGAGCAGCGTGTCCGGGATCAGGTAGGTCAGGAAGACGCCAGTGGCGAGCGTTGCGGACCCCCAGAATCGCATCCGCGCCAGCGCGAAGGCGGCAAAGACGCTGATCACCATGCTTACCGCGACGACACAAACCGACACCACGATGGAATTGCGGAAGAAGACCAGGAACTGATTCTGGGTGAGGAGCGCGACGTAGTTGTCGAGAGTCGGCGAAAACACCCACCATGGATTGGTCGCCGCCGAGATCTCCGCGCTGGTCTTCAGCGAGGTGATCAGCATGTAGATCGGCGGCATCAGGAAGAAGATGGCGAAGAGCACGAGGAAGAAATAGGACCAGCGAAGGGCCCATTTGCGGTCCCGGCTCATGCTGCCGTACTGGATCGTGCGCGACGGTCCTGCAGCGTTGGCGGCGGCGTCGGTCATCAGGCTTCGTTCCCCCGCTTGTTGATGTCGCGCAGGATGAAAACCGCGGCGACGGCCAGGATCGGCACCATGAAGAGGGAGACGGCGGCCCCGAGCGGGATGTCGCCCGATTCGATGCCGACGCGGAAAGCCCAGGTGGCGAAGACATGGGTGCCGTTCAGCGGTCCACCCGCAGTCAGCACGCGCACGATGTCGAAGTTGGCGAAGGTGACGATCAGCGAGAACAGGGCCGTGATGGCGATGATGTTGCGCATCATCGGCAAGGTCACGTACCAGATGCGCTGCCACCAGTTGGCGCCGTCGATCGCGGCCGCCTCGTAGAGCTGCTCGGGAACGGATTTCAGCGCCGCCAGGTACATGATCATGAAGAACGGCGCGCCGATCCAGACGTTGACCAGGATCACCGAGAACCGCGCCCAGCTGGTGTCACCGGTCCAGGGCACCGGATCCATCCCGAACAAGGCGAGAATCCAGTTGAAGGCGCTGTAGGACGGGTCGAACAGCCAGAGCCAGGCGAGCGTCGACATCGCCGGTGGAATGACCCAGGGCACCAGCAGCATGCCGCGCCACTTGCGCTGGCCCTTGGCCGGGATGTTGTGGACGAAATGGGCGACGACGAAGCCGATAACCGCCTTGAAGATCACCGCCGTCACGGCGAAGAGGCAGGACTGATAGACCACGGCCCAGAACGAGTCGCGGCCCATCAGGAACTCGAAGTTGCCGAGGCCGACGAACCGTACCATCGATTTGTTCAGCATCGACAGATAGATCGCGTACCCCGCCGGGTATGCGACCAGGACGCCGATCAGAAGGATCAGCGGCAGGGTCATCAGGAAGGCGATGGAAGACTTGCGCTGCATCAGCCGATGCAGGCCACTGCGTGAACTGTCGGTCGCGACGGGGACCGATTCACTGATATTCGCCATCGCCCTGCTCCACCAAGACTGACCGGTAGGGATCGCAAGGACACCGCCCGAAGGCGGTGTCCTGCATCAGCCGTGCGGCGCGGTACTCAGATCCGCATGAAGCCTTCCAGCTCCTTTGCGGCCCAGTCGAGGGTCTTCTCCAGGGCTTCGCCGCGGTAATAGCGGACGGCCATCTGGGTCATGATGCCCTGGTTGTAGATCTGCTCGCCGATCTTGTGCGGCGCCGGCGCGGCGGCGATCGACAGGGTCTGGTGGTTGTGCGGGTTGGGATAGTGATAGAGCGTGCCCTTCGGCGGGCCTTCCTCGGACCAGGTCTTGAAGGTCGTGAGGTTGGCGAAGGCGGGAAGATCATAACCGCCGCTGGCGATCACCATCTTCTCGGCCGATGCCGACTGCGACAGATGCGTCAGCAGGCTCTTCGCCGCCGGCACGTTCTTGCCGAAGTTCCAGACGCCCCAGAAAAAGGGCAGGAAGGGCGAGTAGCGGCCCTTCGGCCCAGCCGGGAAGCCATGCGTCCAGCATTGCTCGGCGATCTGCGGTGCGTCGCGCTTGGCCACCGCCCATGTGCTCGGCGGATTCATGATCAGCGAACCACGCCCCGAGAGCAGCCACTTGTTGTTCGACGCATCGTCCCAGGCCGGCACGTCTTCCGGCAGGAAGGCCATCAGCTTCTTGTAGTAGTCGAGCGCCTGGCGGACCTGATCGTTCTTGACCACGATCTCACCCTTCGCATCGACCAGAACGGCACCGAAGGCGTGGAAGAAGGCGCCGATGGAATCAACCGAATCCGAGGTGGTGCCGAGGCCGATGCCGAACGGTACGCCGGCCTTATGGCAATCGCCCGCGGCCTTCAGGAAGGTGTCGAGGTTCCAGCCGTCGGCCTTGGGCGCAGCGCCGGCCGGATACATCGCCTGGATATCGATGCCGGCATGCTGCTTCAGCAGGTCGATGCGCGAGCAGGGGCCCTTGATCTGGCTGCCCGCCGTGGCCGGGATGGCGAGCCATTTGCCGCCGATCTTGCCGAGATACTCGACGGTAGCGTTGACGGCACCGTTCTGCTTGATCAGCGGGTCCATCACGTCGTTGAGCGGTACCAACTGTTCGGCATAACGGGCCGGCAGGAAGGTGTTCATGGCCAGGATGTCATGGCCGGACTTCGCTTGGGATTCGGCGGCGGACGTCAGCAGCAGCTTGTTGCCCTGGGAGGTGATGTAGTCGATGGAGACTTCGACCTTCTCCTTCTCGGCCCATTCCTTCACCAGGGTCTCGGTGGCCTTGTTGGCCCCGGGCACCCAGTGGTCCCAGAAGCCGATCGAGAGCTTACCGGCCGCATGAGCGCCCCTGACAAAGGGCGCCGCCACCAGCGCGGTCGATGCCGCGGTGGTGGCCATGAATCGACGACGCGTGATCTTCGATTTCATTCGATTTGTCTCCTCCAGCTGATCGATGGATTTCGATCCCTGTCTTCCCGATGCCGCCGCGCGTTTGTCGAACGTGCGGCACCAAGTCCCTAAATGTTACCGAAATGCTAACCTTCTCTATGAACATGGTCCACTGTTAACGACAACCGCAGACCAAAGTCGGAGGCGGGTGTATTGTCGGCGCCACCCGACAGGAGAATGGGGAGGAAATCCGCGTGCGTGAGAACAATGTCAGGAACATCTGGGCCAAGGGCGGCGCCGTCATCAACGGCTGGCTCGGCATCCCGAGCGCCGTGTCGGCGGAAGCCATGGCCCAGGCGGGTTGGGATTCGCTGACCGCCGACCTGCAGCACGGCCTGGTCGACTACCAGGCGGCGGTCGGTCATTTCCAGGCCATCAGCACCACCCAGACGACGCCCTTCGCGCGCGTACCGTGGAACGAGCCCGGCATCATCATGAAGCTGCTCGACGCCGGCGCGATGGGGATCATCTGCCCGATGATCAACAGCCGCGCCGAGTGCGAAGCCTTCGTCGGCGCCACGCGCTACGCGCCGCAGGGCTATCGCAGCTTCGGGCCGACCAGGGCGATCTGGTACAACGGCGCCGACTACTACACCCACGCCAACAAGACGGTGATCGCCTCGGCGATGATCGAGACGCAGAAGGCGCTCGACAACCTGGACGAGATCCTGTCGACGCCGGGCCTGGATGCGATCTATGTCGGCCCTGCCGACCTTTCCATCTCGCTCGGCAAGCAGCCCTCCGGAACGCCCGACGACCCGGTGGTGGTGGACGCGATCAAGAAGATCTGCGCGGCGGCGAAGAAGCACAAGGTGGTGCCCGGCATCCATTGCGGCTCCACCGCCTTCGCCAAGCAGATGATCGGCTTCGGCTTCCAGTTCGTCACCATCCTGGCCGATACCGCACTTCTGACCAACGCCGCCAAGGCCGCGGTGAGCGAGATGAAGGGCGGCACCGGGAGCCCTGCCAAGGGCGCCGGCCCCTACTGACCGCCCCTATCAACCGCTGACCAGCATCCCTGACAGCCGATTGTGCCGCTCCACCAGGAGCGGCAGGTCGACTGTCAGGAGTTGCCCCTCGCGCACCACCACGCGGCCGTTGATCATACTGAAGGTGACCGCGGCCGGCGCGCAGAAGACGAGCGCGGCCACCGGATCGTGCAGCGCGCCCGCGAAGCCCACACCGCGCAGATCGAAGGCGACGAGGTCGGCGGCCATGCCCGGCGCCAGCGCGCCGATGTCGTCGCGACCGAGTACGCGAGCGCCGCCGAGCGTCGCGATCTCGAGCGCCTCGCGCGCCGTCATCGCCGCCGGCCCCTGCCCCACCCGTTGGAGCAGCATGGCCTGACGCGCTTCACCCAATAGATGCCCGCCGTCGTTGGAGGCGGAGCCGTCGACGCCGAGGCCGACCGGCACCCCTTCGCAGCGCATCCTGGCGATCGGTGCGATGCCTGAAGCCAGCCGCATGTTGGAACAGGGGCAATGGGCCACACCGGTGCCGGTGCGGGCGAAAAGGCCGATGCCGACATCGTCCAGCTGCACGCAGTGGGCATGCCAGACGTCGGCACCCACCCAGCCCATGTCTTCGGCGTATTCCGCCGGGGTCTGGCCGAAGAACTCGCGGCTGTAGGCGATGTCGGTAGCGCTTTCGGCGAGGTGCGTGTGCAGCGACACGCCGTAGGAACGGGCCAGCGCGGCGGCCTCACGCATCAGGTCGCGGCTGACCGAGAAGGGCGAGCAGGGCGCCACCACGATCCGGCGCATTGAAAATGGCGCAGGGTCGTGCCAAGCCTCAATCAGGCGGCAGGTATCCTTCAGGATCGCCGCCTCGTCCTCCACCACTCGGTCCGGCGGCAGGCCGCCCTTGCTTTCGCCGACGCTCATCGACCCGCGGGCGGCGTGGAAGCGCATGCCGATCGCCTCCGCCGCCTCGATCGCGTCGTCCAGCCGGCAGCCGTTCGGATAGATGTAGAGATGGTCGCTGGAGGTGGTGCAGCCCGACAGAATCAGCTCGGCCATCGCCGTCTGTGTGGAGACCCGGATCATCTCCGGCGTGAGGCCGGCCCAAATCGGATAGAGCCGCTTTAGCCAGGCGAAGAGTTCCGCATCCTGGGCGCCCGGCACGGCACGGGTCAGGCTCTGGAACATGTGGTGGTGGGTGTTCACCAGGCCCGGCAGGACGACATGCCCGGCCAGGTCGATCACCTCGTCGGCCTCCGCCGGCAAGTCGGCCGTCGCTCCCACCGCGACGATGCGGTTGTCTTCGGCATAGACGCCGCCGCCGGCGATCTCGCGCCGATCCGCATCCATGGTGACCAGCATGTCGGCATTGCGGATCAGAAGGCGCTTCGGCATCGGCTTTCCTCTCGAGAGCGGCACCTGTCCGGCAAGATCCGTGCCGCCCATGATCGTATTTTCCGATCTTTGTAATTCATATAACTCGTTTTCTCGATCAGAAGGCCACCCCTACATTCCCCCTCGTTCCCGGCCACCAACCCGCAGAGAGAGTTCAGATGTCCCTGATCAACACCGATGTGAAGCCCTTCAAAGCCACCGCCTTCAAGAACGGCAAGTTCGTCGACGTTTCCGACGCCGACCTGAAGGGCAAGTGGTCGGTGGTCTTCTTCTATCCCGCCGACTTCACCTTCGTCTGCCCGACCGAGCTGGAAGACCTGGCCGACAACTACGCCGCCTTCCAGAAGCTGGGCGTGGAAATCTACAGCGTGTCGACCGACACCCACTTCGCCCACAAGGCCTGGCACGACAGCTCACCGGCCATCAAGAAGATCCAGTACACGATGGTGGGCGATCCGACCCTCAAGATCAGCCGCAACTTCGAGGTGCTGATCGAGGAGGTCGGCCTCGCCGATCGCGGCACCTTCGTGGTCGATCCGCAGGGCAAGATCCAGATCGTCGAGATCACCGCCGGCGGCATCGGCCGCGACGCGACAGAGCTCTTGCGCAAGGTGAAGGCGGCCCAGTACGTCGCCGCCCATCCGAACGAAGTCTGCCCAGCGAAGTGGCAGGAAGGCGAGAAGACCCTCGCGCCCTCGCTGGACCTGGTCGGCAAGATCTGATCCTCGACAACTCGATACGGCGGGCCCGGAGCGTTCCGGGCCCGCATCCCGCAGTCTGGAGAGCGTTTCGTCATGTTGGACAGCAATCTGAAAGAGCAGCTGAAGGGCTATCTGGAGCGGATCCTCCAGCCTGTTGAGCTGGCGGTGTCGCTGGACGAGGGCGAGAAGTCGGCCGAGCTGAACGAACTCTTGACCGAGATCGCCGGCTTGTCGGACAAGGTGACGCTGATGCGCACCGACGACGATGCCCGCAAGCCCTCCTTCGCCATCCGCCGCGCCGGATCGGATGTCGCCGTCCGCTTCGCCGGCCTGCCGATGGGGCATGAGTTCAACTCCCTCGTCCTGGCGCTGCTGCAGGTGGGCGGTTACCCCTCCAAGGCGGCGGAGGAGGTGATCGAGCAGGTCAAGGCGCTGGACGGCGAGCATGTGTTCGAGACCTACTTCTCGCTCTCCTGCCAGAACTGCCCCGACGTGGTTCAGGCGCTCAACCTGATGAGCGTGCTGAACCCGAAGATCAGACACGTCGCCATCGACGGCGGCCTGTTCCCGGACGAGGTGGCCGCGCGCCAGATCATGGCGGTGCCGGCGGTGTTCCTGAACGGCAAACCCTTCGCCCAGGGGCGCATGAGCCTGGAAGAGATCCTGGCCAAGGTCGATACCGGCGCCAACGAGCGGGCGGCGGAGAAGATCGCAGGCAAGGAGCCCTTCGACGTGCTGGTCATCGGCGGCGGCCCGGCCGGTGCAGCGGCGGCGATCTATGCCGCCCGCAAGGGTATCCGCACCGGGGTCGCGGCCGAACGCTTCGGCGGCCAGGTGCTGGACACGATGGGGATCGAGAACTTCGTCTCGGTCCGCCACACCGAGGGTCCGCAGTTCGCCAGCGCACTGGAGGCGCATGTGCGCGACTACGACGTCGACATCATGAACGCCCAGCGGGCCGAGAAGCTGATCCCAGCCAAGACCCCCGGCGGTCTGGCGGAAGTGCAGCTGGCCGGCGGGGCGTCGCTGAAGGCGCGGACCGTGATTCTGTCGACCGGTGCCCGCTGGCGGACCATGAACGTCCCCGGCGAGGACGAGTATCGGAACAAGGGCGTCGCCTTCTGCCCGCATTGCGACGGCCCGCTGTTCAAGGGCAAGCGCGTGGCGGTGATCGGCGGCGGCAATTCGGGCGTCGAGGCGGCGATCGATCTCGCAGGGCTGGTCGCGCATGTCACCCTGATCGAGTTCGACAGCCAGCTTCGCGCCGATGCGGTGCTGCAGGCGAAGGTCGCCTCGCTGCCCAACGTCGCCATCCTCACCTCGGCACAGACCACCGAGGTGCATGGCGACGGGCAGAAGGTCGTGGGCCTCAGCTACCGGGACCGCGCGAGCGGGACGCAGCAACGGCTGGAGCTCGACGGCGTCTTCGTGCAGATCGGCTTGGTTCCCAACACCGAATGGCTGAAGGGGACGCTCGCGCTGTCCCCGCGCGGCGAGATCGAGGTGGACAACCGCGGCCAGACCTCGCTGCCGGGCGTCTTCGCCGCCGGCGACGTCACCACGGTGCCCTACAAGCAGATCGTGATCGCCATGGGCGAGGGCTCGAAGGCGGCACTCGGTGCCTTCGACCACCTGATCCGCAGCGTCCCGGCGGAAGAGACGGCGGCCGCGGCCTGACCCGCGGTGTCGGCGGGCGGACAATCCTGTCCGCCTGCCGCGCGAACAGGCCCGCGGCCAATTTTGGCCGCTTCGCGAAACCGGCCGCGGACAATTTTGTCCGCCAGCGAGCGAGCGCCCTGGGCGGGCGGGACGCCACGCAGCGCGGTGCTCGCGCCGGCAAGACATAACCTGTTGTTTTAGTTGTCATAATCAAACTTCATCCGAATATGGTCCTGCCTAAGTCAGCCAATTCGAGCCAATTCGAGCCAGACAATGCCCGACCGCAGCCGGCTTAGGCCGGTGCGGAGCCAGTCTTGGCCGGTTTCCGCCCGCCGGATCTGTCCTCCCGTTCACGGCAGCCCGCATCCAATCACCACCAATGCCGGGCCTGCCCGCGGCCGCAGCGAAGCCCGCGCGACATTCCGCGCCCTATTCACGATGCCGGTCGGCGACTCGATCACCCCCGGGTCTGCGCATTGTATACGAAATTTAGAACGATCTACAGGTTAATTTGTCTTATTGGCAATTTGTCAAGTCGGTCCCTTGAGGTTCGCCATCAGGTTGCGGGCTATGGCGAGGTGGCGTTCGACCATTCGCTCGATCTCCGCCGCCGCCGCCTTCAGGACCGGCCCTTCGCCGGTGGCGGCATAGGTGCGGTGCAGCGCCAGCGCGTCGGCATGCACGCTCACCCGGGTTTCGACATAATGGCGGTCGAACTCCTCGCCGCTCATCTCGCCGAGGGCTTCCAGCTTCGCCTGATTGGCGGCATCGAGCCGCGCGGCGGGCGTGGCGAGCGAGTTCCGGCTGGCCGCCTCGCGCAACCGCTCGGTCGCCTTCACATGATCGGCCAGCATCAGGCGAGCGAAGGCCTTCACGTCGTCGCGGCTGGCCTTGTCGAGAGCGAGCCGCGCACTTTCGACCTCCATCAACTCGACCTGAAGCGCGACACGCAGATAGTCGCGCGCCGAACCGGCGATGGCGGCCTCGGCCCGCTGGGTGGAAGGCGGAGAGAGACCGGCGGTGCCCAGCACGGCCAGTGGCAAGGCGAGCACCGCCGCGGCGGCAAGCATGCTGAAGGGGAAACGGGGCATGGCCGGCTCCTGCGGCAGATTTGCGGGCGCCCGCGAAAGGCGCCCCTGCCGGGTCCAATCCCGAACGCCGCCCGAGGGTTCCGTACCCGGCGGGACTTGCCCCGGGCGGCGATCCGTCCAAGATGGCGGCAGAGCAGAAGGGGATATGCGATGCAAAGCGTGCAACTGGGCCGATCCGGCATTGCCGTGCCGCCAGTGATCTTCGGCTGCAACGTCTTCGGCTGGACCATCGACAAGGGGCAGTCCTTCAAGCTTCTGGATGCGCTGGTGGATTCGGGACTGAACGCGCTCGACACCGCCGACGTCTATTCGGTCTGGGCGCCGGGCAATTCGGGCGGCGAATCCGAGAGCATCATCGGCGAGTGGCTGAAGTCGCGCGGCCGGCGGAAGGACGTCCTGATCCTGACCAAGGGCGGGATCGAGATGCCGGGCAAGGGCAAGGGGCTTTCCGCCGCCTATCTCACCCGGGCGGTGGAGGATTCGCTGCAGCGGCTCGGCATCGAGACGATCGACCTCTACCAGGCCCATCGCGACGACGAGGTGACGCCGCACGAAGAGACACTCGGCGCCTTCCAGAAGATGATCGAGGCCGGCAAGGTGAGGGCGGTCGGTGCTTCCAACTTCTCGGTCGCCCGCTTCAAGGGCGCGCTGGCAGCCAGCGCCAAGCACGGCCTGCCGCGCTACGAGACCATGCAGCCGCACTACAACCTGATGGAACGCGGCATCGAGGCCGACCTGCTGCCGCTCTGCGCCGCCGAGGGCGTGGGCGTCATCCCCTATTATTCGCTCGCCTCTGGCTTCCTGTCGGGCAAATACCGGAGCGAGGCCGATTTCGGCAAGAGCCCGCGCGGCGCCCGGGGCGCCGGCAAGTACCTGGACGACAAGGGCAAGCGCGTGCTGGCCGCGCTGGACGCGGTGGCGGCGCGCTATCAGGCGACACCGGCGCAGGTGGCGCTCTCCTGGTTCAAGGGCCGGCCCGGTCTCGCCGCGCCGATCGCCAGCGTCACTACGCTCGAGCAGTTCGCCGATCTGGTGAAGGCCGCCCATCTCACGCTGGACGCCGAGGCGACCCAGGCGCTCGACGCCGCCAGCGCCTGACCCGGCAGAAAGGCCAAAGGTCCATGCCCTTCCTGGAACGACCCGACGGCCGCATCCGATACGAGGTGCATGGCGCGGGCTATCCGGTGCTGCTGTTCGCGCCGGGGGGCCTGCGCTCGCGCCTGGAGATGTGGCCGAGCCCACCCGGCGGCCCGGCACGGCCCTGGGTCGACTGGACCCGGGCACTGCCGGCGGCGGGCTTCACCGCCATCGCCATGGACCAGCGCAATGCCGGCCAGTCGCGGACCGAGATCAGGGCCGATCACAGCTGGCACAGCTATACCGCCGATCACCTGGCGCTGATGGATCACCTCGGCTTCGGGCGCTTCCATGTGCTGGGCGGCTGCATCGGCGGCAGCTATTGCCTGAACGCGGTGGCAATGGCGCCGAAGCGCGTGACGGCGGCGGTGCTGCAGAACCCGATCGGCCTGCACCCGGTGGAGCAGAACTATTTCCCCGACAGCCATGCTGAGTGGACGCGCGAGCAGCTGGCCGAGCGGCCGGAGTTGGACGAGGCGGCGATCGCCGCCTTCGGGCGGAACATGTGGGGCGGGGATTTCGTCTTCTGCGTCGACCGGGACTTCGCCAGGACCTGCCCGGTGCCCACGATGCTGCTGCCGGGCAGCGACGTGCCGCATCCGGCGGCGACCAGCGCGGAGCTGGCCGAGTTGCTGCCCGGGGTGGAAGTGCTGACCGATTGGCGCGGGCCCGCGCACCTGGCGGCGCAGGAGACGCGGGTGGTGGATTTCCTGCGCCGGCATAGGCCGGGCGCATAGCCGGGCGGCGCGCGGCCATGGAGTCGGGCGACGGCATCCTCCTGCGCCGCGCCGTGGAGACCGACGCGGTGCATCTGCGGGCGATCCTCCACGACACTTTCGAGAGCACCTGGCGGCCCCAGCTCTCGGCCGCGGCGGCGCAGGCCTTTCTGATCGAGGATCGTGCGGCGGCCTATGTCGCCCGGCATGGGACCGACTTCCGGGTGGCCGAGCGGGAGGGCGCGATCCTGGGCCTGGTGCATTGGCGGGACGATTTCGTCGAGGCCCTGCATGTGCGCCGGCGATTTGCCCGCAGCGGCCTGGGCGGCCGGCTGATGGACCTTGCCGAGACCGAGATCGCCCGGTCGGGCTTCGCCGCCGCCAGGCTGGAGACCGATACCTTCAACACGGCGGCGCAAGCCTTCTATCGCGCCCGGGGCTATCGCGAGGCGGGCCGCTATCCGGACACGGAGTGGAACAGCGGCCTGACGACGATCCTGTTCACGAAGACGCTCGGTTGAGCGGCAAGGCGGCATGCGCCGGGGCGGGGCGGCACCAGACTTCGCGCCGGGCCGATGCCGCATTAGACTTCGGGAACGCGAGCCGGCGTAAAAGCGAACCGCCGGGCAAAGAAGAAACCGGGGAAACGCCATGGCCGAGGACAGCAGCACCTATTGGAAGCGTTCGCGCGTCGAGGTGCGGGCGGCGGGCTTCGACCCCGACCGTGCCGCGCAGGCGAGCGCCATCGTCACCATCGCCAGCGCCTATACCAACGCGCATCGCTGCAACAACCGGGTGCGCGAGATCACCGACCTGCTGGTCGAGCTCTTGGCCGAGCGCGGCGGTCAGGGCCTCATCGTCGGCGCGCCGGCAGTGTCGGACGCACTGACGCAAGGCACGCCCACCGCCGGCTACAGCCTGGTGTCGCGCGACGTCGCCGCCGATTGTTTCGAGATCGGCCACTATGCCCATCACGGCGACGCGATGATCGTGATTTCCGGCTGCGACAAGACCGGCGCGGCGGCGCTGATGCCGCTCGCCCGCACAAACGCTTTTGGTCTCGTTCTGTATCCCGGCACCAGTTCGCCCGGCAGCGTCGCCTTCGGCCCCTGGGCGGCCAAGGGCGCGAACCTCACCATCATGGATTACGCGGAAGGGCGCGCCGCGGCCGAGGCCGGGCGGATCACCCAGAACGAGCTGCAGGAGCTGGAGCGGAACGTGCTGCCGGGCAGCGGCACCTGTGGCGCCATGTTCACCGCCAACACCATGTCGAGCCTCGCCGAGGCGATGGGCATGATGCTGCCGCGCGGCGCCTCGCACCCGGCCGACTACAAGGCCGGCAGCGACATCCATGCCGATGTGCGGGCGCAGGCGAAGGCTTCCGTCGACGCGCTGTACCGGCTGATCGAGGCCGGCATCCGCCCGCGCGACATCATGACCGAGAAGGCCTTCGAGAACGCCATCACCACCGTCTATGCCATGGGCGGATCGACCAACATGTACCTGCACCTTCTCGCCATCGCGCGCGAAGCCCAGGTGCCGGTCGGCATCGAGCGGATCCAGGCGATCGGCGAGCGCGTACCGCTCCTCACCAACCTGCAGCCGCACGGGCCCTATGCGATGACCAGCCTGCATGCGCTCGGCGGCGTGCCGGTGGTGATGAAGGAGCTGCTGGCGAACGGGTTCCTGCATGGCGATGCGATGACGGTGACGGGGCGGACGCTGGCGGAGAATCTCGAAGCCGTGCCGAGGCTCGATCAGCTGGGGGCGCAGGACATCGTCTTCCCGGTGGCGAAGCCGATCGCCGCGCCCAACAACCACATCAGCGTGCTGAAGGGGAACCTGGCGCCGGAAAGCTGTGTGCTGAAACTGTCGGGCAAGACGCTGGAGAAGGGCGAGTTCCGGGGCACCGCGCGGGTGTTCGAATCGGAAGCCGAGACCATGAAGGCGATCCGCGCCGGCGAGATCAAGCCCGGCACCGTCATCGTCGTCCGCAATGTCGGCCCCGTCGGCGGCCCCGGCATGCCGGAGATGGTGATGCTGACCATCCAGCTGCAGGGCCGCGGCCTCGCCGAGGACGTGGCGCTGATCACCGACGGCCGGTTCTCCGGCGTGTCGCACGGCATCCTGATCGGCCATATCTCGCCCGAGGCGGCGCGCGGCGGCCCGATCGCGGCGGTGCGCGACGGGGATAGCATCGTGATCGATCCCCGCGCGCGGACGCTGACGCTGGACCTACCCGACGCAACGATCGCCGAGCGGATGAAGGGCTGGCGGGCGCCCGCCGCAGATCGGGTGCGGCCGGGTTCTGTGCACGACAAGTACGTCAAGCTGGTGTCGTCGGCGCATTACGGGTGCGTGCTGTAGAGAGGCGCCGCGCCTTCAATCACTCGAGCTACCTCATGCCGGCGAGATCGTGAGCTTGAAGCCGAGTGCCTTGGCGACCTTCGCCACGGTGGCGAAACTGGGATTGCCTCCGGGCGACAGTGACCGATGGAGCCCTTCGCGGGTCACGCCCACCTCGCGGGCGAGCTGCGCCAGATTGCGCGCCCGCGCCACATGGCCGAGGGCGATGGCGACGACGGAGGGATCATCGGCGCATTCCGCCATGATGCCCTTCATGTAGCGCTGGATGTCGTCTTCGGTCTCGAGCTTTTCGGCGATGTCGAAACGACGGAACCTCGTCCGCTTTTCATCGGCGCCCATGGCTAGGCCTTCCATTCCTGCAATATCTGCTTCGCCTTCGAGACATCCCGCTTCTGGCTGGATTTGTCGCCGCCGGCCAGCAACAGGACGACCGACCGGCCCTCTTTCGCGAGATAGATCCGATAGCCGGGACCGAACGCTATCCGCAGTTCCGACACGCCATCACCGACCGCCTTCACATCGCCGAAGTTGCCGGCCTGAATGCGGGTCAGGCGAATGAGGATCCGGTCCTTGGCTTCAAGGTCGCGCAGCCCATCGAACCAACGCGAGAAGTCGGCGCTCTCGATCAGCTCCATGTCGTGATTTATAGATCACGATCACTTGAAGTGTCCAACTACAAATCACGCTTTCCAGGGGGTTGAAGCGTTTTGGAACGCCGGAACTGCTTCTCAGCCGGTTCCGGCCATGTCCGTCCGCCGCTCGCCGAGCACGGTCAAGATGCCGAAGGATCACAGAGAAATCTTGGTAGCGAGGGAGGGATTTGAACCCCCGACCAAGGGATTATGATTCCCCTGCTCTACCACTGAGCTACCTCGCCACGCGGCCGGAAGGCCGGAGGGCGCCTATCTAGTTCCCCGGCCGGGCGAGGTCAATCGAAACAGCGCGTCGCGCCCCGGCCGCTGCCCCTCAATTGAGCCGCCGGCGCAGACCCTGGAGCGCCGCCGTCAGCCGGGCGCGCAGCCGGGCGTCGGAAGCGGTGGCGAGCGCCTGTTCGAAGGCGGCGATGCCGGCATTGAGGTTGCCGGTCTTGGCCTCGATCTCGCCCAGTTCGAACCAGAGCGGCGTGTCGGTCGGCGCGAGGTCGGTCATCGAGCGGAGCGTCTCGGCCGCATGCGCGGTGTCGCCCGCCTTGAGGGCGCGGATCTTGATGTTGTTCTGCAGGCGCAGCAGCACCGTGCGCGGATCGACCGTCTGGTGATGCTCGGGCAGGAGCGCGGCGTCGGCGCCCATCATGGTGCTGAGGAGGCCGCGCATCCCGGCGGCGCCGAGCGTGCGGCCGCCGTTGAAGGGGTCGAGCACCAGGCGCTGGCCGGCGGCCTCGAGCCGGAGCAGGAAATGCCCCGGGAAGGCGAGGCCGTGGATGGCGAGGCCGGCGCGGCGGCCGATGTCGATGTAGAGGATGCCGAGGGCGACGGGCAGGCCCTTGCGGCGGTCGATCACGCGGATGAGGTTGGCGTTCTGCAGGTCGTCATAGGTGCGCTCGTCGCCGGCATAGCCGTAGAGTTCGTGCATGATGGTGCGCAGGCCGGTGGCTATGGCCTCGGCATCGTCGAGACCGCCGACCGCCGCGGCGACGGCGGCGCCGATTTCGGCCAGATGCGCGCGGTAGCGCTCGAGCGGCACTTCCGGGCGGTCGAGGGCGGCGAGAAGCAGCGCCGCCTCGCCGATATCCACCGCCTCGCCGGGGCCGGCGCCGATCGCCCGCAGCGCGGCGTGCAGATCTTCGCGGGAAAGAATCGTCAAACCATCACCTCAGGGCCTCCAGGCATCGGGTACATGATGCGGCAGACGCCCGGCCGCCACCAGCACCAGATCGAACCGCCGGTCGAGCCCGGCCAGGGCGGGCCGCGCGGCGACGAAGGCCTCGGAGGCGCGTTCGATCCGCCGGCGCTGGCGGGCGCCGACCGATTCCAGCGCCAGGTCGCGGAGCGCCCGGCGCTTCACCTCGACGAAAACCAGCATGCGGCCGCGCCGGGCGATCAGGTCCACCTCGCCCACCGGCAGGCGCAGGTCGCGGGCCAGGATGCGGTAGCCCTTCAGGCGGAGCAGCCAGGCGGCCAGGGTTTCGGCCAGATGGCCGCGGGCCAGCGCCTGCTGGCGGAAACGGTCGGGTGGCGCCGGCCGGTCACGCGCCATCGGGCCGGCGCCGGGTCAAGGCCATGGCATAGACCTCGCGCTTCGGCCGCCCCGTCGCCGCCGCCACCGCCTTGGCGGCTTCCGCCGGCGACATGCTGGCGAGCGCGCGGTCGAGCAGCGCCTCGGTGGTCTCGGCCGCCGCCTCCGCCTCGCCTTCGGCCGGCGGGGCGACGAGCAGCGTGATCTCCCCCTTCGGGGTCGCCGCCGTCTCGTAATGGGCAGCGAGCGCAGGGAGGGTCTCGCGGCGCACTTCCTCGAAATACTTGGTGAGTTCGCGGGCGACGGCCGCTTCGCGGGGGCCGAGCACGGCGGCGAGGTCGGCCAGGGTCTCGGCCAGGCGATGCGGCGCCTCGTAGAAGACGAGCGTCGCCTCGATGCCCTGCAGCGCGGCGATGGCGGTACGCCGGGCGGCGGATTTGGCGGGGAGGAAGCCCGCGAAGAGGAAACGGTCGGTCGGCAGGCCCGCCACGGTGAGGGCGGCGGTGACGGCGGAAGGCCCCGGAATCGGCACCACCTTCAGCCCGGCGGAGACGGCGCCGCGCACCAGCTTGTAGCCGGGGTCGGAGACGAGCGGCGTGCCGGCGTCCGACACCAGCGCCACCCGGCCGCCACCCTCGATGCGGGCGAGGAGTTGGGGCCGGGCGGCTTCGGCATTGTGCTCGTGATAGGGGGTGAGCGGCGTCTTGATGCCGTGGCGGGCGAGAAAGGCGCCGGTGGTGCGGGTATCCTCGCAGGCGATCACATCGGCGCCCGCCAGCACGTCGAGGGCGCGGAGCGTGATGTCGCGCGCGTTGCCGATGGGCGTGGCTACGATATAGAGGGCCGGCGGCAGCGGTCGCGATTGTTCGCGGCCCCGGCGGTCGATATCGTCGGCCTTCGTTTCCGTGTCGTCGATCGGGTTCACCCTTGGCCCTTTGTCATTCGATCCTGTACCGCCTGGCGCCCGCCGTGCTGGCCGCGGCGATCCTGACCGCCTGCGCCGCCCCCGTAAAGGCGCCGGAGCCGGCCGCCGTGCCGCCCGCCGCCGAGGCACCCGTCCCGGTACCGATTCCGCCCACCGCCGGGGTGCCGCTGCTCCCGCCG
>JALHMN010000017.1 GCA_022844005.1 bacterium
GAGCGCCTTGGCCACGCGGGAGACCGGAGGGCGCCCCAGGAGATCGCTGATCCACCAGGCGGTGCTGATCAGCTTCTTCAGGTCGATTCCGGTTTCGATACCCATACCGTCCAGCATGTAGACGACGTCCTCCGTCGCCACATTGCCTGTGGCTCCCGGCGCGTAGGGACAGCCGCCCAGACCGCCGACCGAACTGTCGTACTTCGTAACCCCCATCTCCAGTGCGGCGAGCGTGTTCACCACACCTTGGCCATAGGTGTCGTGGAAGTGCATGCCGAGCTTCTCGATGCCGACACGATTGGCGCAGGCCTCTATCAGGCGCTGAATCTTGCGCGGCGTCCCCGTGCCGATGGTGTCGCCCAGGCCGACATCGTAGCAGCCCATGGCGATCAGCTTCTCGGCAACGTCTGCCACCTTCTCGGGGTCGACCTCGCCCTCGAAGGGGCAGCCGGCGACGACGGAAACGAAGCCGCGAACCGGCACGTTCTTCTGCTTCGCCGCGGCGAGCAGAGGCTCGAACCGCTCGAGGCTCTCGTCGATCGTGCAGTTGGTGTTGCGCTTGGAGAAGGATTCCGTGGCCGCGGCGAATACGGCTACCTCCGGCGTATCGGCGGCAACCGCGCCTTCGAAACCTTTCAGGTTCGGCGTCAGCGCCTGGTAGGAAACCCCGGGGCGGCGCTTCAGGCGCGCCATCACCTCGGCATTGTCCGCCATCTGGGGGATCCATTTCGGCGAGACGAAGCTGGTGGTCTCGATGGCGGTAATTCCGGCATCGACCAGCCGTTCAATCAGCTCCACCTTGATCTCGGTGGAGACGACGCCCGGCTCGTTCTGCAGGCCGTCGCGCGCGCCCGCTTCCCAGATACGCACCTTGCTGGGGATACCCATGCTCAGCCCTCCGCTTCCTTCAGCGCGATCAGTGTCGCGCCCTCGGCCACCAGGTCGCCCGCGGCGACATGCACGGTGTCGACCACACAGTCGACGGTCGCGGCGATCGTGTGTTCCATCTTCATCGCTTCCAGCACCACGAGTGGCCCGCCCTTCGAGACGGCCTCTCCCGCAGCGACCAGAACCTGGATGATCCTGCCGGGAAGCGGTGCGGCTATCGAGCCGCCCACCCCCTCCTCCATCTCGCCGGCATCCAGCGCATCGCGCACGCCGAGAGTCGTGGCCACACCGTCGCGGATCAAGACGACCCGCTCGTCGCGCCGGGCGAAACCGGCCGTCACCTGCAGGCCTTCCAGGCGCGCCGAGAGCGTGCCGTCCTCGATCGATCCGAATGCATGGAAGGTCCGCTCGCCCACGCCCAGGTGAAAGCCCTGCCCGACCGGACTGGCCGTGACCGGCAGAACCAACTCCCCCGCCGTCAGATCGATCGTCTCGACATAGCCGCCGTTCATCCGCCAGCCGTCGATGACGCCCCAGGGCGAAGTCGGATCGCCGGAGCGCGCCGCCGCGGCAGCCGCCTCCGCCCGCCGTTCGAGCAGAATCGCCAGCGCCGCCAGCGCCAGGGTCTCGGCGGCCGGAACCGGCTCCTTCGGCAGCAGCGCCGCCTTGTGGCGGTCGATAAAACCAGTATCGAGATCGCCATCGACGAAGGCCTGATGGCCCGCCACGGCGCCGAGGAAGACCACGTTGCTGGCCGGACCGACTATTTCGGTCTGCCGCAACGCCTGACGCAGACGGCGGAGGGCCGCGTTGCGATCGCGGTCATGCACGATCAACTTGGCGATCATCGGGTCGTAGAAGGGGGTCACCTCGTCGCCCTCGCGCACGCCGGTGTCGATGCGCACGTGCATCCCCTCGACGGGGGTGCGGAAGCGGATGAGCTTGCCCGTGGAAGGCAGGAAGCCGCGGGCGGGATTCTCGGCATAGAGGCGAACCTCAAGCGCGTGCCCGTCGATCGGAACCTGGTCCTGGGTCAACGGCAGCCTGCCGCCAGCGGCGACGCGCAACTGCCACTCCACCAGATCCTGACCGGTGATCATCTCGGTCACCGGATGCTCGACCTGAAGGCGGGTATTCATCTCCATGAAGTAGAAGCGGTCGTCGCGCAGGCCGTCGGCGACATCCGCGATGAATTCGATAGTTCCCGCCCCGACATAGTCGATGGCCTTGGCGGCCGCGACCGCGGCGTCTCCCATCGCCTTGCGCATGGAAGCCGACATGCCCGGGGCCGGCGCCTCCTCGATCACCTTCTGGTGGCGGCGCTGGATCGAGCAGTCGCGCTCGTTCAGGTGGATGGCGTTGCCATGCGTGTCGGCGAAGACCTGGATCTCGATATGCCGAGGCTTCACCAGGTATTTCTCGATCAGCACCTTGTCGTCGCCGAAGGCGCTGGCCGCTTCCCTCTTCGCGCCGGCCAGCGCGCGCTCGAATTCGGCGTCGGCGTCGACCCGGCGCATGCCCTTGCCACCGCCGCCGGCGACCGCCTTGATCAGGACGGGATAGCCGATGCGCGCCGCTTCCGCGCGAAGTCGCTCGGGTTCCTGGTCGTCGCCGTGATAGCCAGGAACCACGGGCACGCCCGCCTCGACCATCAGCGCCTTGGCCGCGCCTTTCAGGCCCATGGCCCGGATGGCGGATGGCGGCGGACCGATGAAGACGATACCAGCCGAGGCGCATGCTTCCGCGAAGGCGGCATTCTCCGACAGGAAACCGTAGCCGGGGTGGATGGCCTGGGCGCCGGAAGCCGTGGCCGCGTCGATGATGGCCTCGGCGCGCAGATAGCTCTCCCGCGCCGCCGGCGGTCCGATGTGATAGGCCGCATCGGCCATCGCCACATGCCGAGCCCCGGCATCGGCTTCGGAATAGACGGCGACCGTGCCGATGCCGAGCCGCCTGGCGGTGCGGATCACCCGGCAGGCGATTTCTGCACGGTTGGCGATCAGGATGCGATCGAACATCGCGATCAAGCCTTGACCCAATAGGGCTTGCGCTTCTCCAGGAAGGCGGAAGTTCCGTCCTTGCCCTCGTCGGAAGCCCGCGCCTCGGCGATGAACCGCGCGGTGCCGATGACCATCTCGGCATCCACGTCCTTGCTGTCGACATAGGCGATCAGCTTCTTGGTTTCGGCCAGAGAGCGCGGCCCGCCCCGCTTCAACTGCCCGACGATACGATCGCGCACCGCTTCCAGGGCCTCGTGGTCATCGACCACTTCGTGCAGCAGTCCCATAGATACCGCCTTCTCGGCGCTGAAGCGCTCGGCGGTGAGGAAGTAGCGCCGGGCGTTGCGGGCGCCGATGGCGCGCACGACATGCGGGGAGATCGTACCGGCGATCAGGCCGAGCGTGACCTCGGTAATGGCGAAGACGCAGGATTTCACGCCGATGGCGATGTCGCAGGCGGAGATGAGGCCGGTGCCGCCGGCATAGGCCGGGCCGTTGACCAAGGCGATCGTGGGCTTCGGCAGTTCGCTCAAGGTGCGGAACAGCGTGCCGAGCGCAACCGCATCGTCCATGTTGCGCTCGTAGGTATAGTCGGCCGCACGGCGCATCCAGTTGAGATCACCCCCGGCCGAGAAGCTCTCGCCGCGGCCCGTGACCGTCACCATCCGCACGTCACCGCGGGAGCCGAAATCGCGGAAAATGTCGGTGAGGAGTTCGATCACCTCGTCGTCCATGGCGTTGTGCACTTCGGGACGGTTCAGCGTCACTTCGCCGACGCCATCCGCGCTCACCTCGAATACGACCTTCGCTTCGCTCACCTGGGCCACCCTCACATGCGGAAGACGCCGAACGTCGTGCGCTCGACGGGCGCATTCAACGAGGCGGAAATTGACAGGCCGAGTACCTGGCGCGTGTCGGCCGGATCGATGACGCCGTCGTCCCAGATCCGGGCCGAGGCGTAGTACGGGTGGCCCTGAGTATCGTACTGGGCGCGGACCGGGGCCTTGAAAGCCTCCTCCTCCTCGGCGCTCCAGTTTTCGCCACGAGCCTCCATGGCCTCGCGGCGCACGGTGGCCAGTACGCTCGCCGCCTGCTCGCCGCCCATCACGGAGATGCGCGCGTTCGGCCACATCCACAGGAAGCGCGGACTGTAGGCGCGGCCGCACATGCCGTAGTTCCCGGCCCCGTAAGAGCCGCCGATGATGACGGTGAACTTCGGCACGCGGGCGCAGGCGACGGCCGTGACCAGCTTGGCGCCATCCTTGGCGATGCCGCCGGATTCGTATTTCCGGCCCACCATGAAGCCGGTGATGTTCTGCAGGAAGACGAGCGGAATGCCGCGCTGGCAGCACAATTCGATGAAATGCGCGCCCTTCAGCGCAGACTCCGAAAACAGGATGCCGTTGTTGGCGATGATCCCGACGGGATAGCCGAAGATGCGCGCGAAGCCGGTGACCAGGGTCGTGCCATAGAGCTTCTTCCACTCGTCGAATTCGCTGCCGTCGACGATGCGGGCAATCACTTCGCGCACGTCGTAGGGAACGCGGGTGTCCTTCGGGATGATGCCGTAGATCTCGGCCGGGTCGCCGAGCGGTGCCTTGGGTACCGCGACATCGAGGCCGACCTGCTTGCGGGTGTTCAAGTTGGCGACGATGCGCCGGGCAATGCCGAGCGCATGGCGATCGTTCATCGCGTAGTGATCCGTGACCCCGGAGGTGCGCGAATGAACGTCGGCGCCGCCCAGGTCCTCGGCTGATACGACTTCCCCCGTCGCGGCGCGTACCAGCGGCGGCCCTCCCAGGAAAATGGTGCCCTGTCGGCGGACGATCACAGCTTCATCGCACATCGCCGGCACATAAGCGCCGCCCGCCGTGCAGGATCCCATCACCACGGCGATCTGCGGAATGCCGGCGGCCGACATGTTCGCCTGGTTGTAGAAGATGCGGCCGAAATGAGTGCGGTCCGGAAACACCTCGTCCTGGTTCGGCAGATTGGCACCACCGGAATCGACCAGGTAGATGCAGGGCAACCGGTTCTCCAGCGCGATCTCCTGGGCGCGAAGGTGCTTCTTCACCGTCAGCGGATAGTAGGTTCCCCCTTTTACCGTCGCGTCATTGCAGACCACGACGCACTCGCGGCCCATGATGCGCCCGATGCCGGTGATGACGCCCGCGCCGGGAATGTCTTCGGAATAGACGTCGTGGGCTGCGAACTGAGAGAACTCGAGGAACGGGGTTCCAGGGTCGAGCAACAAGCGCACGCGCTCGCGCGGCAGCAACTTCCCGCGGGCGACGTGGCGGGCGCGCGATCGCTCATCGCCGCCGAGGGCGGCCTTGCCGGCCTTGCTCCGCAGATCGGAAACCAGCGCAGCCATCGCATCCGTATTGGTGCGATAAGCGGCGCTGCGCGTATCGATTGTCGTGTTCAGGACCGGCATGTGACCGTTGCGGACCTCTTCTCCCCAGACCAGCCGGGAGGATGCCCCCCGGCTTCGATACCCCGCAAGCGGATTCGCCGACGCCCTTACCCAACAGTGCCTGCGCGGCCCGGCCGTTGGACCGCCGGACGCCTGCGGGATGGCGGCGCGCAAGATGATGGGCCGCGACAAACGGGTCAACCTGCTTTCCGACCGGCACCCATTCGATATAGTTGATGCAAGGACGTCGCGCTTTCCCTGGAGGAGACCCAAGAAAATGGCCAACAAGTCACTCGATCTCACCGGCAAGGTCGTGCTGGTCACCGGCGGCAATGGCGGCATCGGCCTGGGCATGGCCCAGGCCTGCGCCGAAGCCGGTGCGGACATCTGCATCTGGGGCAACAATCCCAAGAAGAATGACGAGGCGACCGCCAAGTTGCAGTCTACCGGACGCAAGATCCTCACCCTTTCCTGCGACGTCTCGAAGGAGGAAGAGGTCGAGAAAGGCTTCGCCAAGACAGTCGAAGTGATGGGAAAGGTCGATGCCTGCTTTGCCAATGCCGGCGTGTCGGGATCCGGCGGCAAGCCCTTCATCGAAATGGATACCGCCGACTGGCATCGCGTCATCGGTGTCAACCTGCACGGTGCCTTCTATACCCTGCGCGCTGCCGCACGCCATATGGTGCAACGCGGCGAAGGCGGCCGGCTGGCCGTGACAGCCTCGACCGCGGCAATCGAGGGGGCACCGAGAGCCCAGCACTATGCCGCGACCAAGGGCGGCGTGATTTCCATGACCCGTGGCCTGGCCGTCGAACTCGCTCGCTACAAGATCACCGCGAACAGCATCCTTCCCGGCTGGATCGTCACGGACATGACGGAGAAGCGCATCCACGGCGAGGGTTTCATGACCAAGGTCCTGCCCCGGGTGCCTATGCGCCGCTGGGGCGAGGGGACGGATTTCGGCGGCATCGCCGTCTATATCGCCTCGGACGCGAGCAGCTATCACACGGGCGACACGTTCGTCATCGACGGCGCCTATACGCTGTTCTGATCGTGGACCGGGCGAGCGGCATTCCACTCGCGTTTCTTCTCGGCCTGGCCGCCTGCATGGCGAGCCCGCGAGAAGAGACCGGGGCAGAGGTCACCCGCCTGGATGCCGCCATCGCAAGCCTGAAGCCGCGTCTGGAGGCTTGCCGGCAGGAAGCCGGCTACATTCCGCTGGATGATGGAGAGGCTCGGTTGGCACCCGGTGAGGTCGCCTATCGCGCCTGCCTCTATGCGGGCATCGAGGAGATCGTGCTGCCGGCCATTCCTCATGAAGAAGTGCGCGGCTGGTACAGGGCATTGGTCGACGATGACCGGATGCTGACCGACGCCGTCTCGGGAGGAAGGATGACCCGCGGGGAACGGCAGATACGCCTGGATGCGTTGTGGCGCGCCACCGGCGAGCGTTATCGCGCCTATGCCGAACGCCAAGTGGCGGATGATCGACTGACGAGGCTGGAGGCGGAGCGCAAACGATTCGAGCCGAACAGGACCGTGATGGAGATTCAGGACCGTCTCAGCGTCATCCACGGCATGATACTGCCGCGCTAACCCGCTGCCGAACGGCGCAGCTTGCGAAGCTGCATCTGAACGACACCCGCGATAATCAGCGCGCCGCCGCCAACCTGAATCCAGGTGACGCTGGCGCCGAAAGCCCATGCGAAGCCCACCGCGCAGACGGGCGTGAGGTTGCCGTACAGCGCCGCGACCGGCAGGCCCAAACGGCTCACTGCGATGTTCCAAAGCCAGATCGACAACGCACCGGCCCCGACTCCGACAATGACGAAATAGAGCATCGATCGCTGGTCAGGCATTTCGATCGGGCCGGTGGTCAGACCGAGTGACAGCACCGCTGCAAAAATGAGAATCAGCCATCCGGTGCCAGCGATCGTCGTCAGGAATGACATCCTGAGCTGCGACATCCGAAAGGGCCCCAGCCATTCCTGCACCCGCATGGAATACCAGTTCCAGCAGATCTGAGCTGCGATGAAGCAGAACTCCCCACCCTTGAAGCGGAAGCCGCCGGCCTTGTCGCTACCCAGCGCCAGGATCGCACCGCCGCCCACCGCGAAGACAAGGGCGACACCCAGTCCGCGCTCGAACTTCGTGCGGTACATCGCCTTTGCGGTAAGCGCGGCGATCAGCGGGCCGCCGGCGAAGATCAACGCCGCGGTCACCGGATCGCTGTGCTGGAACCCCACGGTGAATAGGATGGAAAAGCCCGCCATCCCGACCAACCCAAGGAGCGCAATGCGCTTCCACGGCAAGCCGGCGGGCATGCGCTTGCCGCCGTCGAGAACCTGCAGCAGCAGCCACACCGCGGGAAGCGCGATCAGGTATCGCAGACAGGCGACGAAGATCGGATCGAAGCGGTTCGCAAGATGATGCGTCATCGGCACCATCGCGCCCCAGAGCAGCGCCACGATGACTATGGCGCCGGCCGCCGATGCGGTTCGCTGCGGGGCCGCGGCGGGCAGCGGCTGATCGATGATGGACAACCCGGTCACCACCCCCCGCGCGAGAGCCAGCGGTCGATCATATCGAGCCGATCGGCGCCCCAAAAAGGCTCGCCGTCCACGAAAACGAAAGGCGAGCCGAACACGCCACGCACGCCGATCGCATCATCGGTGACAGCCCTCAGCTTCTGCTTCCAGACGTCGTCATTCGCCGCAGCCAGCAATCGAGCCCCGTCGATGTGCAGGGAGCCGGCCAGGGTCGTCAGGACTGCGGGGTCGGTGATATCAAGTCCATCGACGAAATACGCCGAATAAACGCTTTTGGCGAAATCCCGCGCCAGACCGGAATCCTGTGCGTCCAGCCAGTAGAAGGCGCGAGCGGCCGTCTGCGTGGCAAGCGGGTGAATGGCAGGCATGGAGAACGGAATGCCATGCTCGCGCGCGGACCGAGCGAAATCGTGGATCGAATATTGCCCCTTCATAGGGTAGGCCACGAGAGGCTGTCCCCCTGTCAATTTGAATGTGGCCCCAAACAGATAGGGACGCCAGGAAACACCACGGTCGTGCCTCGCGGCAATCGCGTCAATGCGGTTGGCCGCGATATAGCCGTAGGGCGACGAAAAATCGAAATAGAACTCAAGTGGCGGCGTCATGCCGTCCCTTCCTCCGAACAGAGCGCGGAGACTAGGGACGACGGCGGAACTTTCCAATCGGCAACCGGCGCAACGCTGCCAGGACTTCCTCGCCGAGCCTGGCCCAAGCCCGCTTGAGGCTGAAGCGGCGCGGCTCCGGATCGATCGCGACCCCGACTTTGGTCACCTTTCCATCATCGAGTTCGACGACCACCAGTTCGACCTCCCCGACGCCTACCCAGTCACCGACGACCGGCTGCGCCGGCAGACGCTGCGCCAAGTAGGTACCGAGCGACATGTTGCGATCCGTCGCATGCACATCCATGCCGTAGAGATCCGCGACCATGCCGACGGGCGCCTCGCCCGCGAGGGTGAATTCGCCGAATACCCGCTCGCGCAGGTCGTCCTCGTCCTCGGCGCGCCTGCGCGGCGAGAAGACGACATCCAAGGCATGTAGGTGTTCCGGCGGGGCCAAGGCAAGCACGTAATCCCCTATGCGCAAGGAGAGAAGCTTGGACCGATCCATGACCGTGCCGTCGCGGATGACGGTGATGATCCGCGTGCGCCGCGGCAGCGGGATTGTAGCGAAGCCATAGGCCAGAGCCGGACTGTCAGGAGCAATCCGATAGGCCGTGATCTCGCGATCGATCCCCGTCGGCACGTCTATGTCGAACCGATTGGCATCATCCGATGTCGGCGGCAGTACGAGACGCAGCAACCGCGCTGCGAACCCTATGGTCCAGCCCTGAAGTACGAGCGAGGTCAGGACTACGACGAAGGCGACCGAAAAATATGTCTTGCTACCGGGCACGCCAGCCAGCACCGGCACCGTGGCGAGGAAGATGGGCACTGCCCCGCGCAGACCGACCCAGCCGATGAAGGCGACCTCCCTCCATTTGAAACGGAACGGCAAGAGGCCCAACCAGACGGAAAGCGGACGCGCCACGAAGATCAGCACCGCCGCGATCGCCACCCCTTGCCAGAGGTCCTTCGGCAGATCGGCCGGCGTGACCAGCAGCCCCAGCATGAGGAACAGGCCGATCTGGCTCATCCAGGCCAGCCCGTCATGGAAACGACTGATCGCACGAGCCGCGCGATGCCGCCGGTTGCCGAAGACGAGACCGGCCACATATACGGCGAGGAATCCGCTGGTCCCCAGCTGATGGGCACCGCCGAATATCACGATCGCCGACGCAGCGACCAGGATCGGGTAGAGGCCGGCCGCGATCTCCACCCGATTGACCAGCCAGCCAATCGCATAGCCCCCTGCCACGCCCAGGATCGCCCCTCCCACCATCTGGACGACGAACTGAACGGCGATACTAACGTCGAAACTGCCGGTCTTCGCCATCAGCAGTTCGGTAAAGATCACAGTGAGAAATACCGCCATCGGATCATTGATGCCGGATTCGACCTCGAGGGTGGCGCTGACCCGTTCCTCGAGGTTGACGCCCTTGGCATGCAGCAACAGGAAGACCGCCGCCGCGTCGGTGGAAGCCACCACCGCACCAACGAGGAAGCCGCCGATCCAGCCGAAATCGAACAGGAGCGCCGCGGCGAGGCCGGTCACTCCGGCAGTGACAAGCACGCCAAATGTCGCGAGCGACAGCGCCGGGCGAAGCGCCAGTTGGAAGGTTCGCTTGGGGGTTCGAAGGCCGCCGTCGAACAGAATGATGGCGAGCGCGACACTTCCGATAAGATAGGCTGCCCAGAAATCGTCGAATAGCACGCCGCCCGGACCGCTTTCCCCGGCGAGCATACCGAGGCCAAGAAATACGAGCAGCAAAGGGGCGCCGACACGATTTGACAGCATTCCAGCGAGGATGCTGACCACCACCAGCAAGGCCCCAAAGAATATGAACTGCTCGCCGTAGAGATGCACGGAACCGGCCGCTCCCTGAAGAAATCGAAGCTGGAATCACGCCGAATATGCCCGAATTGCAGCGTTTGTCGGAATTTTCCGGGCCGACCGCTTGCGGGAGCATGTCGTGCCAGCCTAAATGCGCCTGCCTCCAGATCCAGCAGCCGAACCGGACCCGATGACCGACCCCTCCTACAACAAGGTTTTTCCCGTTTCCTGGGACGAGTTGCATCGCAATGCCCGGGCGCTGGCCTGGCGTCTGGCCGAGCGCGGTCCGTTTGAAGGACTCGTCGCCATCACCCGGGGTGGCCTCGTCCCCGCGGCAATCGTCGCCCGCGAACTCGATGTCCGGCTGATCGACACCGTTTGCATCGTCTCCTACAAGGACGACCGTCAGCGCGGCGAACTCAATGTCATCAAGGCCGCCTCGGGTGACGGCACCGGCATGCTGATCGTCGACGATCTGGTCGATACCGGGCACACAGCCAAGCTGGTGCGCCAGATGCTGCCCAAGGCGCATTTTGCCACGATCTACGCCAAGCCCGCCGGCCGGCCGATGGTGGACAGCTACGTGACGGAAGTGAGCCAGGACACGTGGATCCTGTTCCCCTGGGACATGGAGCCCCAATACGCTCGTCCGGTCGCGGAACTCCGCGGTACAAGATAGCGAGTAGGAAGCCCCGATCGGATATGGTGGCGCCATGCGGAAGCTGATCCTTCCACTCGCCCTCCTTGCGCTGATCGGCATTGCTCTGGCCGCGGGTGCCTTTGTCATTCTGCGGAGCGAACCGGCGGCCCCTGCATTCCGGCTCGCTTCGGTGGAACGCGGCGATGTCGAGGCTGCTGTCGCCGCGAGCGGGACCGTTACCCCCGTCGTCACCGTTCAGGTGGGATCGCAGATTTCCGGTCAGATCCGTTCGATCGAAGCCGACTTCAATACCCTGGTGAAGAAGGGCCAGGTGATTGCGCGCCTCGACCCGGAGATTTTCGAAACGAAGGTTGCACAGGCTGGAGCCGATCTCGACGTCGCGAGAGCAAGCGTTGCCGTCCAGGAAGCAACATTGGAACGCAGCCGCGCCGATCTCGACGCTGCCCGCCAGATCGCGGCGTCGCTTAAGGCGCAAAGCCAAAAATCAGTCGTCGTCGTGGAAGACGCGGAGCGCGAGTACAGGCGCCGACTGGAGTTGTTCCAAAGCGGGACGTCGGCGCGTAGCGACATGGACAAGGCAAAAGCCGCGTTCGATACGGGGGCCGCACAGTCACGGTCTTCGTTGGCCCAGGAACTCGCGCAACAAGCCAATATCCGATCTGTCGAAGCGCAATTGAAGATCGGCGAGGCCCAACTCGCCAATGCACGCGCTCAAGCGGCGCAGCGGGCGGCTGCACTCCGACAGGCACAGATCGACCTCGATCGCACCATCATTCGCTCCCCGATCGACGGCGTTGTGGTGCTCCGCAACGTCGATGCCGGACAAACGGTCGCGGCCAGTCTGCAGGCCCCAATTCTGTTCCTCATCGCCGAAGATCTGAAGCGGATGCAGATCGAGGTTTCCGTCGACGAGGCCGATGTCGGACGGGTGCGCAAGGACCTGCCGGTCAGCTTTACGATCGATGCCTATCCGGGCCGAAGTTTCCAGGGCCAAGTACGCCAGGTGCGGATTGCGCCAAAGCCGCTGCAAGGCCTGCTCGGCTCCACGGTGGGAGCGCAGTCCAACACCCAGAACGTTGTCAGCTACGTCGTGATCGTTTCAACCGAGAATACCGACCTGGCACTGTTTCCCGGCATGACCGCAAACGCGCGGATCATCACGGAGCGGCGCACCGGTGTATTGAAGGTGCCCAATTCGGCCCTGCGCTTCCGGCCGCCGGACGCCGCGAACGAGCAGAAGGCCAGCACCTCGGGCAATCCGTGGGCAAGGCCCAACGCTGAGGAGCAGGCGCGGGCCTTGAAGCAGCGCCTCGCCCGCACGCTGAATCTAAAGCCCGACCAGCAGATCAGACTCGACGAGATTGTCGCCGACATGCAGACGCAACTCGCGGCGCTTCAGGGCCTGCCTGAAGCCGAGCGCCGTCGGCGGTCTGACCAGGTACGCACAGACAACCAGGCGCGGATCATGGCGATCCTGGATGGGGCGCAGAAGGCCGTGTACGCCGAGCAGAACGCAGGCGCACGCAGCGGGGGTGCCACAGGCCAAGTGCATGTCCGCGACGAAGCCGGACTTCCGCGCCGCGTGCTCGTCCGTCTCGGCATCACGGACGGCAGTCACACCGAAATCGCCGACGGTGCGCTGGCGGAGGGCGAACAGGTCCTGACCGGAATCGCAGCGCGGGCCACCCCTGAACGGACTCCCGCCAATGCATTGCGCACCGGCCTCCTGGGGCGTTGAAGCGCTGCGATGCCCGAAGCGCTGATCCGCACCGAAGACCTTCGCAAGGTCTATGCGATCGGCACGAATAGTGTCGCTGCGCTACGCGGCGTCAGCATCGACATCCTGGCGGGAGAGTTCGTGGCGGTGATGGGGCCCTCGGGCTCCGGCAAATCCACCTTCATGAATCTGATCGGCTGCCTCGATCGCCCCTCCTCCGGGCGCTATCGCCTTGCGGGAGAAGATGTTGCCCATCTGGATTCCGACGCCCTTGCGGCAATCCGCAACCGCCGAATCGGCTTCGTGTTCCAGAACTTCAACCTGCTTTCGCGTGCTTCGGCTGCCGAAAACGTCGAACTGCCCCTTCTCTATGCCGGCGTACCTGGGGCAGAGCGGCGCGCCCGCGCCAGGGAGGGACTGGCCGCGGTTGGTCTCGGCGATCGGATGGAACATCGTCCGACCCAGTTGTCCGGCGGACAGCAACAACGCGTTGCCATTGCCCGGGCTCTCGTCAACAACCCATCGCTCGTGCTGGCCGACGAGCCCACCGGGGCGCTCGATTCCACAACCAGCCTCGAGGTGATGGCGCTGCTCCGCAGGCTGCATGCCAGCGGGCTCAGCATCGTGATCGTAACCCACGAGCGCGAAGTGGCCGAATTCGCCGACCGCATCGTCAGCTTCCGCGATGGGCAGATCGTCGAGGATCGAACCAATCCCGCCCCACGCAACGGGACGGTGCCATGAACCGCTTGCTGGCCAACATCCGCATGGCTACTCGGGCACTCGCCGTGAACAAGCTCCGCAGCTTGCTGACCATGCTGGGGATCATGATCGGCGTCGGGGCCGTCATCGTCATGATCGCCGTGGGGGCGGGAGCGCGCGCAAGGGTGCAGGAGCACATCCGGGCGATGGGATCGAACGTCCTGCTCGTGGTGCCCGGCGCCGTCAACAGCGCGGGGGTGCGCCTGCCGGCCGGCTCCTGGTCAACCCTGGTGGAGGAAGACGCGTATGCGATCCGGGCCGAGATTCCCGGCGTCGCCGCCGCTGCACCGGTCATGCGGGCCAATGTGCAGCTGGTCTATCGAAACACGAACTGGAATTCGATGGTCTATGCGACGACGCTCGACTTCCTGATCGCTCGTGACTGGGAGGTGAATTTCGGCCGACCGTTGACGCGCGAGGAATCCGAGGGCGGCGCCAAGGTCGTAGTGTTGGGCCAGACCGTCGCCGAAAAGCTGTTCGGAGAAGAGGATCCGATCGACAAGATCATCCGCGTGAACCGCGTGCCGTTGCAGGTCATCGGCGTCCTCGATCGCCGCGGTCAGTCCGCCCAGGGCCAGGATCAGGACGACAACATCATCGTGCCTCTGATCACGGCACGGAACCACGTGATCGGCAGTCCCGGTTCGGTGCGCCGACGCTCCTTGAACTGGATGTTGCTGAAAGCGGAGCCCGGTGTCGATCTCGGCGCCGTTCACGACCTGGCAGCCGACCTCCTGCGCCAGCGCCACCGTATCCAGTCAAACCAGGATGACGACTTTTCCATTCGAAATCTGGCGGATATCGCCGAGGCCGAAGCCGCATCGGGCGATGTCTTCGCCATCCTGCTTGCCGCCATTGCCTCGGTTTCGCTGGTGGTTGGCGGCATCGGGATCATGAACATCATGCTGGTGTCGGTCACCGAGCGGACCCGCGAGATCGGCCTGCGCATGGCCATCGGCGCACGGAGCAAGGACATACTGTCCCAGTTTCTCACCGAGGCCGTCCTGCTCTCGCTCCTGGGCGGAGCGATCGGCATCGCTCTTGGCATCGGCAGTGCTCTGGCAGTGGGACGCTTCGCTGGATGGCGAGTTGAACTTCAACCTGAATCGGTGGTCCTGGCCTTCGTGTTCTCGGCCGCTGTCGGCGTCTTCTTCGGCTTCTACCCCGCCCGCAAGGCCTCGCGCCTCCAACCGATCGAAGCGCTGCGGTACGAATAGTCAGTCCGCGGTACTGCTCGTCGGGGCGGATTGCAGCCGCACCTCGCGCTCGCCATGTTCGCGAAGCAGTTTCGCCAGCCGGCGGCGCATTTCGACTCCCGGGCGGTCGGATGGCATGTCGGCCTCCTCCGCCGCATAGGCGCTGAGGGGGACGTCAAAGCCCGTACTCTCCAGGATCTCCTTGTCTTCGGCTGTCACCTGGCGATCGAAGGCGATCACCTGTGCCGCTGGCGCATCCGCCTCGGTGTCGTTGCGGATGACGAACTGGACCACCTGGCTCGTCTCGTCGTCGATCGGCGCGGTCGCGGTGACGATGATGTGGACGCGCCCGTTCGGATAGGTGATCTCGAGCGAGCGGGTGAACGGCATGAACCAGGAGGAACGCATATTGCGGGTGGTATGCGTCTCGGCCATGCCGAGAATGACTTTCTGGATCTCGGGGTTCTTTACAGGCATCGCCGTGGTCATGAGGAAGCCCCAGGACCTCTGCTCGATGTCGACTTTTCCGGCATCGGGATTTTCCTGGATGCCGAAGCTATCCCGATGCACGAAGGAGAAATGGGCGTTGTCGAAGCTGTTCTCCATGATCCTGAGGCCGGCCGTTTTCCAGACCTCATAGAACTCGTGGATCAGCCGAAAACCAGGATCGGCGGCCTCCGGCAAGTCCGGAACATCATGCAGAGGGTCTGCCAGCGCCACCCACACATAGCCGTAGCGGGCCTCCGCCCGGAAGGCCTTCACCTTCTGGCCAATGGCCCGCTCACGGCCGGCGACCGGGCGCTGGGGGATACGGACCACCACGCCATCGGAGTCGTAGATCCAGCCGTGATACCCGCAGGCGAGCTTGCCCTCGCAGTAGAAGCCCTTGGACAGCTTGGCGGTACGATGGCAGCAACGGTCGGCAAGCGCCGCATAACGCCCCTCGCCGTCCCGCCAGAGAACAATGTCCTCGCCGAGGAGCCGGAAGGGCCTCGGACCATCGGCGAGATCGCTCTCGGGCATCACCGCGTACCAGAAGCGGCGCAAGACGGGTTGCTTCGTCACCAGCATGCGGGCCCCCTTGGTAGACGCCTCGGGTTCAATGCAAACTGGGTGCCGCACAAGACCAGGGAGGCGCTCCAGTGTTCGGCCCGCAGACCATCGCCATTCCGACCGAGATATTCACCCGTATGCCGCCGGCGTTGCGCCGGCCGCTGCGCACATCCTGGGCGGATGTCAATTTTGGAGGCGGTGTCGCCGACTGCTTCCTGGAAGGACCCAGTTTCGATCGCGCCGGGAACCTGTGGTTAGTCGACATTCCCCATGGACGCGTATTCCGCATCACCCCCGACGGCCAGTGGACCGAGGCGGCGCAATACGATGGCTGGCCCAATGGTTTGAAGATCCATGCCGACGGGCGGGTGTTCATCGCCGACTACAGGAACGGCGTGATGGTACTGGATCCGCAGAGCGGAAAAGTGCTGCCGCACCTTCCCACCCGACATTCGGAAGGCTTCAAGGGCCTGAACGATCTCCATCTGGGGCGCAACGGCGAGATATTCTTCACCGACCAGGGCCAGACAGGCCTGCACGATCCGACCGGGCGGGTCTACCGCCTCGATGCCGACGGCCGTCTTACCCAGCTTCTCGCCACCGGCCCAAGCCCGAACGGCCTGGTACTGAACCGTGAGGAAAGTCAGGTCTTCGTCGCCATGACCAGGGCCAACGCCGTCTGGCGGATACCGCTGATGGGAGACGGCTATGCCTCCAAGGTCGGCCTCTACATCCAGTTGTCCGGAGGCAGTGGCGGACCGGATGGAATGGCCCTCGACGCGGAGGGCGGCCTCATCGTCTGCCATCTTGGAACCACGGTCTGGCGCTTCGACCGGCTGGGGCGCGCCACCCACCATCTCGACCTCGAGGAAGGCTTGCTCGCCACCAACTGCGCCTTCGGCGGCCCGGGCAACCGCTTCCTCCATGTCACCGAATCGCGCAGCGGGACGATCTACCGGGCAGAGATGCCATATCCCGGGCATCCGATGTTCTCACACCAAGGCTAACCGCACCTTGTTGGGATCAACCGAATGCCGCGAAACTCGCGGTCAGCCTTGCTGGCTCGGACGCCGCCCCGGGCGTTCAGGCGGCACAGATGTCAGGGTCCACTCGACAATGCCGCGCAGCACCCGATCGAGACTGGCATCGAACGCAGCCAGGACAGACGGAAAGCTGCCATCCCCTGCCCGCTCCGTACGCTCGAAGGAGGCATTGGCCACGATGTCCTGGCGGGGTTGACGGACCAGCATGGCCCGCATGCCGACACGGATGGTTGGAATATTCTCGTCGCCGACATACTCCGCCTGGAACTCCCGCAGGTCCGTCTTGAGCGTGTAGTCAGAGCGCAGCCCGAGCGTCTCCTTGCCTACAGCCACGATCCGCTTGGTGTTCTCGAAACTTTCGACCAGAAGCGTCTGGACCATCACCGGCGCGCGGGCCGACCACCTCGAATCCGCGAAGTAGCGCAATTCGTAGGGATTGGGCTTCAAAGCAATTCTGGGCGAATCGAGACCGCCCGAGGCGGACGGCTCTTCGACGATCAATTGCCAACTGACCACAGGCAAGTCACTACGGAAGCTGCTTTTCGGGGACAGTTCGTAAACGTTGGCGGGCGGTCCCAAGCCGGGAAAGCTTCCGCAACCACCGAGTGCCAGGGCACCACCAAGGAACAGCCTGCGATCCATCATAAATTTCTCTGACATCTTAGTTTTCTCTCGCGCGTTCTGGCGCCTTGTCGCCGAAGAGCACGCGCGAGGGATCCTCGTCGATCCGCGAGAACAACCGGTTCATCGACGACATCAATTGACGTGCATCGGAGAGGAAGCGGCCGACCTGCGGCAAGTCCTCAATCAGAAACTCATCCAGCACGGGCCGATTGTCCACCAGCAGGCTGTCGACCGTATCGGCGACCTTGGCGAAGGACTGCGCACTGCCTCCCAGCGTATCGATGGTCCTGCGCAGGTCCACCATGGTAACCTGCGCCTCTCGGATCATCTTGGTGGCATCGCCGCGCACAAGCTGGTCGACACCCTCGATCGCGGTCCGCGCCGACGCAATCGTGCGCTCCGCCTCGACGGACAACACGTCGAGGCGTTCGCTGGTCTTGCGGATCGCGACCGCAGCCTGGGCAAACTCGCCGGAGGTGGTCTCAGCGTTCTTAACAATGCTCTGGAGCTCAGGCCCCAGGCCGGCGATCTGATTGGTGAGGAGGGACACGTCGGTGAGGATCTGGGTCACCAGCCTCTGGTTTTCCTCACTGACCAACCCCGTCGCCTTCTCAAGCAGTTCGGTGCCCTTGATCAGGAGCTCGGGCGCCTTCTCGATAAGCTGAGTGATCTGCGATGGGCGGGCCGGGATCTGAGGATGTGCCCCGCCGGGTTCGTAGGTCAGAATCTGCGCGAAGCGCGTGCCACCGGATATCTGCACATACGACAGACCCGTAATGCCCTGCAGTTGCAGGATGGCAAAGGAATCAGCTCGAATCGGTGTCGTGCGGTTGATACGCACGGTCACCCGAACGCGATTCGGATTCTCATGGTCGATCTCGATCTCGGCCACATCTCCGACCTTGATGCCATTGAACCGGACATCACCACCAATGCCGAGGCCGGCGACGGAATCGGTGAAATATATATCGTAGAAGGCCCATTCGCGATCAGTGGTGAACCGAGCCAACCACAGTACGAAGGCAAAAGCGGCCCCTACGAGGACCAGCATAAAAATGCCAATGAGAACGTGGTTCGCGCGTGTTTCCATCGTTACTCCGCCGCCGTCTTGAGGGCCGCTCGGGCCCGCGGGCCGTGGAAATACTCCCGAACCCAGGGATGATCGTGGGCAAGCATATCCTCGTAGGTTCCAGTGAGGATGACGCGCTTTTCAGCCAGCACAGCAATACGGTCGCAGATCGCAACCAGCGAGTCGAGGTCGTGAGTCACCATAAATACAGTCAAGCCGAGACTCTTCTGCAGTGAGCGTATGAGTTCGTCAAAAGCGGAAGCGCCAATCGGGTCGAGCCCCGCGGTCGGCTCGTCCAGGAATACAATCTCGGGGTCGAGCGCCAGTGCCCGCGCGAGGCCGGCGCGCTTGCGCATCCCCCCCGAGAGCTCGCTCGGATATTTCCGGCAGGCATCGGACGGTAGGCCAACCATGGCGACTTTCAGGGCAGCGATCTCCTCCAGCAAGTGGGTTGGGAGGCCATAGTGCTCGCGCAGCGGCACCTGAATATTCTCTGCAACGGTCATAGATGAAAATAGGGCGCCGTCCTGAAAGAGGACACCCCAGCGCTGTTCCATGGCGAGACGCTGATCGCTGTCGAGCTGATCTGTGCGAGCGCCGAATACCTCAATGATTCCTGCCGCCTGACGGTTGAGCCCGACGATGGTCCGAAGCAGCACCGACTTGCCGGTTCCCGACCCACCAACGATGCCAATGACTTCTCCGCGCTCGACATCGAGATCGAGATTCTCGTGCACGATCTGGGCACCGAACCGGTTGACCAGGCCGCGGACGCGGATGATGGGTTCAGACTTTGAGGACATTGAAGAAGATGGAGAAAATCGCATCGATGACGATGACGAGAAAGATCGACTGAACGACCGACTTGGTGGTCATGCGGCCCACACTTTCCGCCCGCCCGGTGACCTGCATGCCAGCGTGGCAGCCGACCAGGGCGATCACCGCGGCGAAGACCGGTGCCTTGATCATGCCCGTGTAGAAATGCCAGGGATTGGTGTTCGAGAAGCGCTCGACGAATACCTCGGGCGCAATGTCCAAGGTCATCCAGCACAGCAGCGCGCCGCCCATCAGCGCCATCGCATTGGCGAAGAACGTGACAACCGGCAGCGTGAGTATCAGGGCGAGCATACGGGGCAGAACGAGGGCATCGACTGGATCGATACCCAGGACGCGCATTGCGTCTATCTCCTCGCGGAACTTCATCGCCCCGATCTCGGCGGTAAAGGCACTGCCCGAGCGCCCCGCGACGATGATCGCCGTGAGAAGGACTCCGAGTTCACGCAATATCGACACTGCGAGCAGGTCTACCGTATAGATCTCGGCACCGAAAAGCCGCAATTGCACGGCCCCTTGATAGGCCATGACCACCCCGATCAGGAATGAGACCAGCCCAATGATTGGGAGTGCGTTCAGACCGGCCTGCTCCATCTGATGGACCAGCGCGGTGACCCGGAATCGCCAAGGCGTCATGGCGGCGCGCAGGGCACGCTCGACGACCAATCCAAGAAATCCGGTGAATATCTTCGCCTCGGCCAAGGCTTCGAGCGTTGCGCGCCCTACCCGCTCGAGCATGTCGGACAGGGCATTGCGGCGAACAAGCGGAAGTGGCTCGCGATCGTTCGCCGCGACCATGGAGAGCAGGTCAAGATGAGCTTCGGTCCCGCCCGCGATACGGCAGGAGTCGCCAGTCGGCTGACAACGCCGCATGGCGCGTCGCAACAACAGCGCCCCGGCGGTATCCAACCCCTCCAAACCGTCGAGATCGACGACAACGGTGCCGGGGTGGGCCGCTATCCGGTCAACGTCCCGATCGAGCGCACCGACCGTTGCCACGGTCCAGCGGCCCTCCGGCCGCAAGACCAGACCATCGGCAGTCCTGTCCTGACGTAGTGATGGCACCCCCATGCGGCGACCTTCTCACGCACTCCCGCCGCTGACAAGGCGCGGGCGAACCGGTACGCTGCGCAAATGCTTCGCTTCGCCGCCAACCTCAATTATCTGTTCCAGGAATATCCGTTGCTGGAGCGCTTCGCCGCCGCCGCTGCCTGCGGCTTCAAGGGGGTGGAGATGCTTGTGCCCTATGTGGCACCGGCGAAAGAGATGCGCCGCCGGCTCGACGAATTCGGGTTGGAGCAGGTCCTGATCAACACCCCCATGGGCCACCCCGAAAGAGGTGAACGCGGGTTGACCGCGCTGCCCGGACGGACTGCTGACTTCCACGAAGCATTCCGCCGCGCGCTCGACTACGCCCACGTCCTGAACTGTAAGCGCATTCACGCAGTGGCCGGGGTGATTCCGCCGGAAACCGAACGCGCAAGATGCGAGGCAGCATATATCAACAACCTTGCCTGGGCGGCCGAAGAAGCCGCGAAAGATGCCATCACAGTGTGCATAGAGCCGATCAACAGCCGGGACATCCCGGGCTTTTTCTTGAACTCAACCAAGCTGGCCCGGCACGTGATCGACACGGTAGCCGCTCCAAACTTGCGTCTGCAGTACGACCTCTATCATTCGCAGATCATCGAAGGAGACTTGTGCCGTACCATCGAGCGTGAATTGTCGGTCATCTGCCACATGCAGGTTTCCGGCCCGCCCGATCGGCACGAACCTGACATCGGGGAAGTGAACTTTCCCTACGTGTTCGATGTAATTGATCGTCTCGGCTACTCGGGCTGGATCGCCTGCGAATACAAGCCCCGCGCTGGCACACGAGAGGGCCTCGGATGGGCCGCGCCCTACGGTATAGGCTAGTTGAGGACCCGGCTTGACGCAGCTGGCACCCGGCTTGCAGACCAAGGTGGGCATTACTATCCAATTTTAGGGCCCAACGATGACTGGCGCTGACAAGACGACGCTTATCAAGAAGGGCGCCTGGGTCGTTGCCTGGGACGCCGAGGCCGGATCGCACGTCTATCTCCAGAATGCAGACGTCGTGTTTCGCGGCCGGGATATAGTCCAGGTGGGCGGTACGTTTGGCGGCACGGCCGACTTCGTCATCGACGGATCCAAGCGCCTGGTGATGCCTGGGTTGGTGAACATCCATACCCATCCGACCAGCGAACCGCTGAGGAAGGGCATCACCGACGAGACCATCAGCCCCGGCTTCTGGCACTCTTCCCTGTATGAATTTCTGACCGTGTTCGAGACAGATTCGGCGGGCGCCAAGGCCTGCATGCAAGTGGCGCTGGCCGAACTTCTGATGTCGGGGGTCACGACCGTGGCCGATCTGTCGGTACCGTTCGAAGGCTGGCTCGACACCTTGGCCGACAGCGGAATCCGCGCCTGCATCGCGCCGATGTTCCGCGACGCGCGCTGGTACACCGAAGACGGGCATCTGCTGAAATACGAATGGAACCAGGACAACGGCCGCAAGGGTTTCGACCGAGCTCAGGCGCTGATCGAACTGGCGCGCCAGCACCCGTCAGGGCGAATGATGGGGATGGTCTGCCCGTCGCAGGTCGACACGTGCACGCCGGCCCTGATCCGCGACGCCCACGACTTCGCCAAGGCGCGGAACCTACCCTTCCAGATCCACGCCTCCCAGTCGGTGGTGGAGTTCCACGAGATGACGCGGCGGACTGGGCTTACACCGATTCAGTGGCTGCATTCGATCGGGGCGCTGGACGATCATTCCATTATCGGACATTGCATCTTCATTGACGAGCATCCCTGGTTGCACTGGACCACGCGATCGGACCTTTCGATACTGAAGGAGACGGGCACGACAGTGGCGCATTGCCCGACAGTCTTCGTGAGGCGTGGCATCACGCTGCGATCGTTCGGCGAGTACCGGGCACGCGGCATAAATGTCGGCATCGGCACCGACACGTTCCCGCATAACTTCCTGGAGGAAATGCGCAATGCGATGCATTTTTCGCGCATCACCGACGGCACCGTCCCCACAGCCATGACGGGAGACGTCTTCGAGGCGGCGACAGTGAGTGGCGCCAAGGCGCTCCGTCGCGACGATATCGGCCGCCTCGCCCCCGGCGCCAAGGCCGACTTTGTGTTGGTCGATATCGAGGCGCCATCGATGCGCCCCTTGCGCGACCCTCTCCGAAGCTTGGTCCATGTGGCCGCCGATCGAGCGGTGCGAGACGTCTATGTCGACGGCGAGTGCGTCGTGCAGAACGGCAGATGTCTGAACATTGACCTGGAAGCCGCGTCGGGCGCCCTTGAGGAAGCGCAAGCGCGCTCGCTGAGGAATGTGCCAAAGCACGACTGGAGAGGGCGTAGCGCCGACCAACTGGCCCCGATGGCGTTACGGATCGACAACCGTATCTGACCTCAGCGCGAACAGCCCGCCGCCAAGCACAGCTAGCTCATTCATGTGCGAAACAGATAGCGGTAGGCAGTGCCTTGGGCGCGATGCACGCCGCCGGCACGGGCCGCTGCCGAAGCCGCCGCTGCGCCGATCAGGAGCGCTGCCGCACTGAGGAAGCCGAGCACGATGCTGGCCTTACGACCGGCATCCGCGACCTGACGGGCCTTCTCTTCGGCCTGGCGGGCGGTCGCCTCGACGTCGGCCAAAACCCGATCGACCCTTTGCTCGGCCTCCGGCTGCGACAAGCCGGTGTTGCCAGCCACCTGGCGGGTGATATAGGCCTTATCCTCGGCTTCGACGACGCCGTCCGTCCCCGACCGACCAACGATACGCGCCACTTCCGCCCGAGCGGGTCCCACATCCACTGTGCGAGCTGAGTCCGTCCGGAATAGTCGATCAGCCGTATAGTCGGCCCAATTGTCCTGCCTTGCGCCATCGCCACTCGCGGAACCAGCCGCGCCGCCTATGCCGACAGCTACGCCGCCCAAAGTCATCGCGGCGACATCCGCGCCCTTGCTGGCTACGCCCGCGGCAGCAAACGCCGCCAAGAGTGCGGCGAACAGAATGCCGGCGGCCCAAGCGATCAGGCCGTGTGCGCTGTCACGAACAGTCGTTTCCTGGGACGATCCATCACCAACACCCCGGCGAAGACGGCCGGCGAAATATCCGCCAACGCCAAAGCTCGCCGCCTGCACGACGACCACCCACAACGCGGTGAGAATAGCAGCGGTGCTGAGGCCAATCCCCTCGCCCTTGAACGGAGAACCAGCGGTCAGCCCGACAGCGGCACCGAAGGTGATCAAGATGAGCGACACGGCGGCGGCGATTGCCGCACCCGCAAAAATGGCAGCCCAGTCGACATACGGCCTGTCTGCAACGGTACCGGATGATTCCAGCGGAGTACCGATGCTATCCTCATAGGCTTCACGTGTGGGCATGTCCGTGGCCTCCTTCAACGCAGGCCGAAAAAGGACAAGATCGCCATAATGACGACGACGAGGCCGATGAGATAAATGATGCCGTCCATGGCTTCGCTCCCGAGCAATTGTCCTCGGGGAACGTGGCTGGGCTGTTGTAGTTCCATCGGCAGATCAAGCACCGCGCTGGATTGCCGTGCTTCTCAGGCGGCTGCCCTGGTCTCCGGCGCGAACTGGGCACGGATCGTCGTTTCCGAACCGTCGCGCATCTCCAGCAGTAGCGCCCGGTACTCCTCGAAGAAGGCAGCGGTCACCTCCTTGCGCTGCACCTTGTCGCGGATCCGGTTGGTGAAGAACATGCCGATACGCGGCAGCGCCCGAACCGACCCCAGCGCGATCGACCACGCATTGCCGAAACGACCGATGATCGACTGTTCAAGCGCTACAACGTCGCGGTAGACCGCTGGCGCGCCCTCCCCGTCTGCTTCAGCTTTGTCGACTATCTCGATCAGCGCTTCGTGGAACTCGTGCAGTCCCCGGACAATGGTGTCTGGATCAGCACCTTTGAGCAGTTCACCCGGAAGAAAACGGACCATCTGTTGCTTCGCAGCCGCCATGATGGCGGACCAATTTATTGGCGGACTGTCGATTTCCACGCATTCCGGGAGCATGGGGATGGTGTGCTGGATCAGGCAACCATCCGAGCAGTTGTAAGCCTCCAGACGGCGGAGGTTTATCACCGTACCAAGCAAGGAACGGCTGGCGTTCAACGTCACTTCAGTGTGGCCGACGCCGCCGAAATTGGCCGGCACCGTGATGGGATACTTGAGTGTTTCCTCGATATACTGCTTCCAAGTATCGCCATCGTAGTACATCGAATCCTTGGAATGGTGCTCGCCTCCGGGCAGTACCCCGCAATCGACCCCAAAGAAATAATAGCGCGTGAATCCAAGTAGCGATGCCATGGCAAGTGCGGTGTTCGCTACGGTGGGCGATCCGCCAAATACGTCCTTGAATCGCTGCCCGAGCAGGAATGTGGAACTGACGCTGTCGCGGAAGAAGAAGATGGCCTCGGCGAACAAGCCAGGGACGCGCGGATCCACGGTAGCCGACGCGATCAGCGTCACCTTCTTGAGATCGCCGAAGTGAGCGGAAGTCCTAAGAGCTTCAACCGTCTCTGGCGTGTTTTCGATTTCAACATGGAAGTTGGGTGTGATGCCGTTCTTCAGCAGTACCCTCAGCGAGGTCCCGCAGGAGACGACGACGGCACGATCACGGAAACGCTTCAGTACCGGCATTGCCTCGTCCGCAGACGGACCGGAGCCGACAATAAAGACAGGTTCGGGCCGCAACAGCATTGGCCGGCCATCAATGATATGGCCTTCGAGGTTGCGGAAATTCGCTGTCGCATTGGTCATCATGACCAGCTCGTCCTCGTAGAAACCAGCCGCGATAAAGCGACGCTTCATGTCCTCGACAAGTCGGCGCCGCATTTCCGAGAGCGTCCATAGCGGGTGATGCTGGAATATGTAGGAACCATCAAAGAAGCCGGTACCACGAACACTAATCATCTGCCCCAGCAGGCGGTTGGCGCGCTCGACATTGTCGTCGAGGATGATCATTACCTCGACGCCATCTTCTTTCGCCCTGTCGAGAAATGTCTCCCAGTCGAAGGCACCCAGGGAATGGTGCAGCATTTGCGCCATAGGTTCGACAAGGAAGATCCATTTTGGCTTGAGGCGATCGTACAGTGGCTGCAGATGATGCCCTAAGCCGACGCCGAAAATGCAGAGATGGAAGAAGCCATCCACCGGATAGATATCGAGGGCTTCCGGACCGAGCGGCTGAGTCTCGCGGAACATCCGGTCGATCATGCGCATGCCCACCGGCGTTCCCAAGCCAGCCCGGCGGGGATCATCGATGTAGAATCGACGCGGCTTGTCGACAAAAGAAGCGACCTGATCGAGAGCCGCCTTCAACCCGTTCTCGCCGTAGAACCGCTTCTCCCCGACCTCGACATCGACAATCTCGTCATCCTCGACGATCTCAGCCAACGGGGAACCAATGGTCGCTACGCGCTCGGCGATATCCGGAAAGTATCGGCGAAAAGCGTCTAGCGAGCGATCGAAATGCCTACCGGGCATCGGCAACCTCGCGGTCAGGAATCAGAGCGTTGATCGCTGCGGCCACAGCACGTCCGTGGAAGGCTCCTGTTCCTGCCGCCTCTGCGGCCTCGCTCCACGCTCGGTCAAGGGCTGCAGGATTGGTGAGCAGGCGTGTCACGAGGACGGCCAGATCGCCGGATGAACGCGCAGTCATGCTGCCGAGCGACAGCGCCTGCGCGATTGCCGCGGCACGATCTCCGGCGGGCGTCCCGGTAGCGATCACGACGGGGACACCATGTGCCATCGCCTCGACCGCCGCACGTGGTGTTTCCGTCGAGGCCGGCGCCAAGAGCAGATCTACCTGCTCCAGGAAGGCCCGGGCGTCGAGCGCCTTGAGCAAATCCACACGCCCCGCCACAACGCCAAGCTGCCCAATCAGCCTGTCGACAACAATCGGCAGCGACTGCCCATGGTCACGCATCACGATCGATGCGCTCGGTATCGTCTGCAGGATCTCGGTCAGCAACGCCAGGGTCTCTGGCGTGGTTTCACTCGCCAGCAGGTCGATACCGATGCGAGCGCCGGCGGCTGAGCCGTTGCGAGTCAAATGCACCGCCTGTACCGCAAAAGCGCTCGCGCCGATCGCGACCGAGGGGACGGGGCCGGCCACCGTCTCGCCTGTGCAAGCGAGCACGCAGTCGTATGGAGCACTGTCGGTGAGCAAGGGCAATCCCAGCCAACCGCAACGGCGTGGCACGCCGGTGGCGAACAACGCACGCAGGCTGTTGACGTGGCGAAAGCCCGAAGCGTCGATCACGACGTCGAGCCCGTCCGCCTCGAGAATTCGGCCAATCGTGCGCGGATCGATCCGAGACACATCGCGCCAGATATCGAAGCCACCGCGCAATTCGGCATTCGGATCAGCGGACAGTTCCCCGAATCCATAGCCATAGACTTCCGTCTCATCGCGATCATGCCGGCGTGCTACAGCCGCAGCGAGGGTCGCAAGCGGCGAGCCTGCCAAGCCCGCGACCAAATAGCCGATGCGGTGTTTGGCGCCACGTGCCGGCAGCTGGCGAGGCGATGGCGGGAGGCCGAAGCGACGGAGCCACGCTTCTACATCGGCAGAAGCCGGCGCAAGGGCGTCAAGCAACGGACCCGCAGCCACCTCGGCATCGCCGGGGAGGGATTCAACGGAAGCGGCGTGCAGACGGGCCGCGCCATCACGGTCACCGATCGCGGCAGAAGCGCGCGCAACCAAGGAAAGCGAACGCGCGTCGCCAGCCGACAGCAGGGGCCCTACATGCTGGATCGCTTCAGCACCGCGGCCGCAAGCCAGCAGCAAGCCGACGAGTTCGGTCGCTGCAGGAATGTCGGCGGGGAACAGACGCACATGCTGTTCAAGCGATGCCGTGGCGGCACCGAGGCGCCCTTGATGCACCAGCGCCTTGGCGAGGCGAACCAGCGGCCGCTCTTGGATCGACAGGAAGGCATCAGCGAATCGCGGAAAATCGGGCGGCAGCAGTGCAAGGGCGACAGGATCGGCCGGCAACGCCGTCCCGAGCTTTCCCATGAACAGCGCTTCCTCCAAATCGCCGACCAGCGCTCGAAGCGTGGCGAGCGTATCTGCGAAGGTGCCATTCTCATCGGCCTCCTCGCATAGTTCGCGCAGGAGGTTGGTGGCAGAGAAGTAGTCGTGCATCCGCCAGGCAACGATGCCGAGCAGGAAGCGCAGGTGCACGTTTCGGGGATCGCGGGCGCGAATAGCCTCGATGCGGGCCACGGCGACATCGACCTCACCGGAGGCCAGGAGCCGCGCGGCTTCCGCAACGCCGTCGTCGATCACATCGTCCGTGTCGCCGACAGCGAGGGCGACGTTAAGCGACCTCATTGATGGGCTGCCGCGCGCCGCCGGGAGCCGGAGGGATTGGCGCTGCGGACTGCTCCGGTACGGTCATCAAGCCTCCGGCGATCTGGGCGTTGATGTTAACCAGCGCGTCGACGAGATCTGGAGAGGGATCGGATAGAAGTTCGGCCGAGCGGCGATCGACGAAATTCGATAGCGCCAGCATGTTCTCTCGAATTGGAAGAGGAATCGGCGCGTCCGGATCCACAAGGTTGGATTGGAAAATCGTCCATAGACGCCAGTTGAGGCGAACGGCCTTTAGCAAGTCTTCCTTCCCTTTGCCTTTGGCGTCGCGCATGCGGCGCGCCGCTTCCATCAAGGCCCAGGCTTCGGTGTTGCGGGGGTTACCCGGTTGGGGAACCCGGCTGTAATTGCCGCCGGCTGCCGAACGCATTCAGGATCTCCTGTTCGCGCCCCATCAGCTTACGAACCGATCGGAGCGCCTTGTACCACCGCTCCGCCTCAACTTCGGCCTTCACCGTTTCCACGAGTGCTGCCGAACTGGGCGATGCGGAGATGAAGTCTCCGAGAAACGCGTAAAAATGTCGTAAATACAGGTCCCTGCCATTCGGGAACAGGTAAGCACATTGAATCGCATAATAAATTCGGGCGGCGGGCGTGGTCGCCCGCTCCTCGGTCATGATGTCCTTCTCCCGCAGGAGGACCGCCTCGTTGTGGACGAGGACCGTGGCGGGGTCGGTCGCCTGCAGCACGGCGCCGTTGATGATGACCTTCTCGCCGGCCTTTAGCGCAATGCGAAGCGGCATGGTGGCGGCTCATCCTCGACTCGTGGATCAGCCAAGCATGCCAGAGATCGCCGGCCGCGAGAACGGGGGCGGCGTTGCCGCCGCCCCCCCACTCTGCCGAGCGTGGTGATGATTAACGGAACAGGGTCAGAACCGACTGCTCCGCCTGGCCAGCGAAGGCAAGCGCCTGAAGGCCGATCTGCTGACGGGTCTGCAGCGCGACGAGGCTGGCGCCTTCCTCGTTGGTGTCGGCGAGCGTGAGCTTGCCGGCGCCTTCGGTCAGGCTGTTCGTGTACTGCTTGGTGAAGTCCAGGCGGGTCTGCAGGAACGTGATGTTCGAGGACAGAGACTTGGACGCACCGCGCAGCTTGTCGATGCCGGTGTCCAGCGCGGTCACCAGATCGTCGATCGCGCTGACGGTCGTGCCGGCGGTCGAGAATCCAACCAGCGCCGCGCCGAAAGCCGAAAGGCTCGACTGGAAGTCGCCTGCGACGTTGCCGCCGGCAGTGAACAGGCCCGAAACGTTCAGGTTGCGGCCGTTGATCGACAGCACCGAGGTCGAGCTGGTGGAAAACTCGACCGACAGGCGCGAAGCCGTCGAGTTCAGCAGGTTCAGGCCCTGATAGCTCGAGTCAGACGTGATCTGGTCGAGCTGATTTACCAGTTCCTTGAACTGCGCGGTCAAGTCGACCTGCTCGGTCGCCGTGGCGGTCTTGGCACTCTGCGCCAAACCCTTGAGCTGCCGAACCGTCTTGTCGAGCGCGTCGACACCGTTCGAAGCCGCTTTCAGGCTCGAGATGGCCTGATCGATGCCGTCCTTCTTTTCATTGAGATCCGAAGAGCGGTTGCTCAGCGCCTGAGCCTGGAAGAAGGAGATAGCGTCATCGACCGCAGACGCGACCTTTAGTCCGGTCGAGAGGCGACCCTGCGTCGCGGCGATCAAATTGGTGGTGTTCTGCAACGAGAGCAGACCGGCGCGCGAAGCAGAGGAAAGCTGGACAGAGGTAGCCATTTTAAGAGTGCTCCATTCTGGAAGACTAAGTTCACGAACGCTTTGCGTCCGCCTTCCCTAGAGCAATCGACGTGCCAGATCCGACTAGAAGAGGAAAATATAACCTGAGAGCGGCTGATATTGCCTAATGATCTTTTAAGTAAATACTTTAGTTACTTTGATTCGGTCGAAGCTGCCCGGCAGAAATTGCCGAGCGGCAATTTTGACCCGGCACTAAAGTCCATGCACATTTCCTTTTTTCCAGTTGCCCTTCACTAGGAACTCGCCCTTCGGGCCACTGGCAGAGAAAACCTGCCCCCAGATCAGGGTATCGAGGCAAAGGCGCGCAGCGCCAATCGACAGGCTGTCTGCCGATAGGCAAAAAAGGTCTCCCTCGACGGTCCATCGCTCGTTCGCAGTCGCGCGCCAGCCTCCACTATCCCCATCCCAGAGGCGTACCCGTGCCACCCCATCATCCCGCAGCCACGCCTCGAACAAGAGCTTGTCTGCAGTGGAGGCGCCTCCGGCCTTGGGCGTCGGCTTGGAAAAGCTGCGATAGGCCAGCACGCTGATCGTGCTGCCGGAGAAAGTGCTCTTCACATCGACGTGCGGATCGGGCTTCAGTTCGTCGTCATGCCCGCCGTGGTCGCCGCCGCCTGCCGCGTACGCCGATCCGGCAAACGTCAAGAATGCCGCCGCCACCAATGCTACGAATCTCATACGCACAGGCTCCCCACCCGAACCTTGTCACCAATGACAATCTAGCCGAGGGAAACTCAGTCGACCAGCGACCAGGACAGAGCCGTTCCACGGGCGATTCCGGCGCGCGCCTTCCGGCCCAGTAGCGCCGGAAGGTACTTTGGCGCCAGGCCGTGGCCGGGACGAATGGAGCGCACGTTGTCTTCCGTGATTGCTTCACCCGCACTGATATCGCGAACGGCGTACAGGGAACGCCGGAACATGAGATTTGCTCGCTCGCTCGGCTCCCGTTCATAGGAGACCCGGCCCAGCGCGGCATATGACGCTCTGCAGCCCTCAACAAGCTGCGCCAGTTCGGAAGGCTCCAACGAAAAGGCAGAATCCGGTCCACCGTCGGCCCGGGCCAAGGTCACATGCTTTTCGATCACGCGAGCCCCCAAGGCCACCGCGGCCATGGCAACCGCCGTGCCCAGCGTGTGGTCCGAGAGGCCGGCTACAACATCGAAACGCGCGGCCAGATCGGCGATTGTGGCCAGATTGGCCTCTTCCGGTGGGGCAGGATAGGCACTGACACAATGCAGAAGCACGACTCCGCCTGCGCCGGCCATCCTCGCAGCTGCTACCGCTTCGCCGATTTCACCCAGGTCAGCCATTCCGGTCGAGATGATCAGCGGCTTGCCCGTTCGAGCGGCCGCTTCGATCAGGGGTAGATCTATCACTTCGAAGGAAGCAATTTTGTAGGCGGGGGCGCCCAGATCCTCAAGCAGCCGAATCGCAGTGAGATCGAAGGGTGTGGAGAAGACCGTAATGCCGAGGGCACGGCCCCGTGCAAACAACGCCTCGTGCCATTCCCAAGGGGTATGTGCCTCATTGTAGAGATCGTAGAGCCGCCGCCCCGCCCACGGACCGCCATCGATACGGAAATCCGGCCCGTCGTGATCAAGCGTGATGGTATCGGCGGTGTAGGTCTGCAGCTTCACCGCATCGGCCCCGGCTGCCTTGGCGGCAGCCATCAGCGCCAAGGCGCGATCCAGCTTGCCGTTGTGGTTCCCGGACAGTTCGGCAATCAGGTACGGAGGTGAATGCTGCGCGATTTCGCGCCCGGCGATGGCGAATCCACGCGAAGCAGCAGAATCAACCACGGCCTTCAATGAAATCGTCCCAGTAGCGCTCTATCCGGCGCATAAGTTTAAGGGCGCCACCCACCGAGCCGTCTCCGGCAAAGGCTGTGATCGCCTTGGCCTGTCGCTCTTCCAAGTCTCGGACGCGCGCGATCAGGGCGAGCCCTTTCTCGGTGACACGCAACAAAGTGGAGCGTCGGTCGCGCGGTGAGCGCTTCTGTTCAAGGTATTCGCACTCAACCAGTTTCTTGATGTTGTAGGACGCATTCGAGCCTTGGTAGTAGCCGCGATCCATCAGATTGCGGACGTTGATCTCCTCCCGACCTATGTTGCTGAGCAGCATGCACTGCACCGGATTGATGTCGTGCACCTCGAGCCTATCGAGTTCAGCACGGAGCACATCGAGAAATCGGCGATGAAGGCGCTCGATCAGTTGCGTGAGTTCGCGAAAGTCGTCCGGAGCCGGCGGCTTCGCCGGAGCGGGCGCCGGGCGGGCGGAAGTCGAAGAATGAATTGCCGTATCGCTGCGCTGCATGTCCATCGGGGCTCTGTGTCCTCGGGGTTGCCGCCTGCCGGCACGAACCTGCGTCGAGACGCGCAAGCAAGTACCGACGAGGGCGGCCACGACGTTCAGCTGAATCTAGTAAAATTTCAGTGAATCTCTGGCGGACTTTATTGGTAACGCGTCAAATCCAGAGGCGCCTTTCAGAGACGCTTAAGATTCGTTGCTTAACACTGGTCGCATGCACGGCAGCGACACCCTTTTGTCCCTGGCTCAAGACCGCTCGCGTCCCGCGCGCTTAGCGCTGTTCAGGACGATGGGAGACCTGTTGCTTGGCCCCGCGGCTGACCTGTCGGATCGCGAGCGCGCCGAAGCCGCCGGAATCCTCGAACGCCTTCTCACTCAGGTCGAGGCCGACGTCCGCGCCGCTTTATCCGCCGAACTTGCCGCTCGCGACGATATTCCGCACAGCCTCGTCATGGCGCTCGCCAGCGACGAGATCAAGGTTGCCCGGCCCGTACTGCTGAAGAGCCCACTGCTGGACGACGCCGATTTGATCGAGATCGTGCGGATGCGTTCGCGCGAACACCGCATTGCGGTCGCCACGCGCCCGGATATCGCGGAGGTCGTCAGCGATGCCCTGATCGAGACCGGCGAGGAATTGGTCGTAGAAGCGTTGATTCGGAACACCGAGTCCCATCTGTCACGGCGCGCCATCGAATATTTGGTCGGCGAATCACAGAGAGTTGACCGATTCCGTGAGCCGCTGGTGCGACGCCAAGATCTTCCGAAGGATCTCGCGCAGCGAATGTACGCATGGGTCGCCGAGTCCCTTCGTGCTGAAATCGCTGATCGGTTTGCCGTCGATCCTGTCGCGCTCAACGAAGCAATCGCGGCAACGGTGGTTGCGGATCAACCGAATGCCCTTGATCTCGCGACAAAGCTTGCCCGAAGCGCCCGGGCCCAGGGCCTATTGAACGAGCGATATGTTCTACAGAACCTGCGCGCTGGGCACATGACCGTTGCCTCGGCGGGCATGGCGGAACTGGCTGGTGTAGCGCCCGATCTCGCGCGACGTTGCCTACTGGATCCGACCGGCGAAGGCGTGGCCATGTGTTCGCGGGCAGCGGGTATCGGCCGCGCGGGTGCCGCGATCCTGCTTGCACTCACTGCCAAGGCCAGCGATCGCCCCACGGCGGGAAGACTTGGGAATGCCGAGTTGGTCGCTCTCTACGACCGCGTCAGCGTTCCCCAGGCCCAGGCGGCCCTGCGCTTCTGGGGTCGGCACCCAGACCTGCTCGCAGCCGGGGCGCGAGCCTGATGGACACGGCACCGCAAACCAACGCGCTCCCATCGGCACTCGCAGATCTCGCCGCCATAGTCGAGCATTTGGGCATCGCTTACGTATCGGATCGCGACGGCCATATGGTCGCCGCGAGTACAGGATATCGGGAACTGATGGCACTGCGCTCCGACGTGCTACTCGTGCCCGCCCGTCATTTCCCGCTGAGCAATGCCGCCATGATGGCAGGACAAGCTCTCGAAGGACTCGAGCGAATCGGACGCGGAATTGGGGCGCGGCATCTCCTGGTTCGCCATCTGCCGGTGAAGGCACCCGACGGCTCCATCGTCGGAGCACTGGGCATACTGAGCGACACCGGAGCACAGTTGGAGGACGATGCACCCAGCCGGGACCGCCGCCGGCTACAGGACTTCATAAGGGCATCGGTCGACTGGGTCTGGGAAACCGATCGTCGCGGTGTCCTGAGTTTCGTATCCGATCGCATCGTCGATGTGCTGGGCCTGCCGCCGGTCCTTCTGCACGGCCGGGCATTGAGCAGTCTTGGCTCTATGGTCGCTCCCGCACCCGGCGGGTTGTCGCTCGAGGCGTTCATGGACGCGCGGCGACCGTTCCGAGACGTGCAACTCATTTTGGCCGACAAGGAGGACAAAGAACGACGGTTCATGCTGCACGGCGTTCCGGCGTTTGATCAGGCGGGCAATTTCACGGGCTTTCGCGGCACCGCGACTGACATCTCGGCACAACACGAGATGGCATCTGCTCTGGCAGCAACTCGCAAGCAACTGGACACCGCCAGGACCGACCTTGCCAGCCTCAATCTGCGCCTTGACCGCGCATTGAATAGCGCAAACCGCGCCGCACGTGGCAAGAGCGAGTTTCTGGCAACCATGTCGCATGAATTGCGCACGCCGCTCAACGCCGTCATCGGGTTTGCCGACCTAATCGTCGGCGACGAAGTACCTTCGGACGCTCAACGGTATCGCGACTATGCCGCCGATATCGCAAGAGCCGGGCACCATTTGCTCCGACTTATTGACGACCTTCTGGACACGGCACGGATCGAGGATACGCAGTTGCGCCTCGAAATGGCCGACCGACAGATTAAGCCGATCTTTTTGGAGGCTCGCTCCATTGCGCAGGCGAGATGGCGTGGTCAGGAGTTCGAAATCGCCGTCGACGTCGTGCCGGATGATCTTGTCGCCACCACCGACCGCACGCGGCTGACTCAGATTGTTCTCAACCTGCTGGACAACGCTGTCCGCGTTGCCCCGCCCGGCAGCACCGTTACGATCCGAGCGCGCGCCGAGGGTGACAATGTGGCGATTGACGTAGTCGATCGAGGCGCCGGTATCCCTCCTGACCGGCGAGGGACGATCTTCGAGGCATTTGGGCGATTGGAACCCAGCCTGATTGCCAAACGGTCGGGTGGTCTCGGCATAGGTCTATCGATCTCCCGCTCGCTTGCTCGCCTGATGGACGGCGATCTCTCCCTGCTTGAGAGCGGGCCAAATGGATCTCGGTTCCGACTGACGCTGAAGAGACCTTCCGCGCCAGCCGCAATTTGTTAACCAGTCCGGCGCATTAGTGAAAGCCATGATGGCAGAAGCTTCCCCGGCAACGATGGCCCACCGAAGCCCTGACGCGGAAAAGCTGCTGGAGTTGGCGGCCCGCAAATCCACGCAAGGTCGTGAAACCCTCTATCGCACCCTGTGGGATTTCTTCGAGCAACGCAGCGGCCTCCTTACCCAGGCCGAGCGCGATCTGATGACAGACATCCTGCGACAGCTGAGCCGAGAGATCGAAATGACGATCCGGGTTGAGTTGTCCAAGCGTCTCGCCGCACAGCCCGGCGCATCGCGCGAACTGGCGCGCATCCTGGCTGACGACCAGATCGAAGTAGCCTTCCCGATCCTGATGGAAAGTCGAGTGCTGCAGGATGTCGACCTGATCGAGATCGTGCGCGAACGCACACAGCAACACCGCCTTGCGATCGCTATGCGAGCCGATATCAGCGACGATGTCTGCAACGTCCTGGCCGACTGTGCCGACGACGATGTGACTGTCGCGATGTTGCGCAACACCACCGCGAGGATCGGCACCGGTCTATACGAGCGCCTTGGCGAGCAATCCCGTTCATCGGAGGCGTTGCAGGAGCCTCTTCTCGGCCGGCCGGATCTGCCGCCCGGCGTGGCCCGGCGGATGTATGCATGGGTCTCCGCCGCGCTTCGCCATTTCATCGTCGGGAAATTCCAGCTCGATTTGGATACAATCGACGACACGATCTCGCAGAGTCTTGCCGCCACAACTCACACCGGCAACGATGAACAGGCGAGTTCGCCCGCCATGACCATGGTTGATCGACTGGCGCGGGAGGGAAAGCTAACCAGCGACTTCCTGGTAAAGGCTCTGCGCCGTGGCGAGATCGCCGCTTTCGAGGCCGGGTTCGCGAAGCTCGCCGGCCTTCGATTGCAGTTGGCCAAGCGGATCATCTACGAACCGGGCGGCGAGGCGTTCGCTATCGCCTGTATTGCCGGTGCAATAGACCGGCCAAACTGTCTGAAGATGTTTGAGTTGACACGCAAGGCGCACGAGATGCCAAGCAGGGAAGCAGCGGCGCAAGTAGATGCGCTTGCCGCGTTTTACGACAACACTTCGCGCGAGGCAGCCGAGGTGGTTGTGCGCAAATGGAGACGAGACCCAGAGTATCTGGCTGCCTTGAAGCAGATCGGTACGGCTTGACCGCCTTCTTGCTTAAGGCAATGCCCCCAATTTCGCTGGGGGCGAAAATCTGAAGCCGGCGCGCTATCATGTCGACCATGATTGATCCATTCGGCCGCGACATCACCTATCTGCGTGTCTCAGTGACCGACCGGTGCGATTTCCGGTGCGTCTACTGCATGGCCGAGGATATGACCTTTCTCCCAAAGGCCGAGGTCCTAAGTCTCGAGGAACTGGACCGACTCTGCTCGGCCTTCGTGCGAAAAGGCGTCCGGAAGCTGCGCCTGACAGGGGGAGAGCCTCTAGTACGCCGCAATGTCATGCAGTTGATCCGCTCACTGGGCCGGCATTTGGACGCAGGCACGCTCGACGAATTGACGCTCACCACAAACGGCAGTCAGCTTTCGCGTTTCGCCGATGAATTGGTCGACGCCGGCGTGCGGCGGATAAATGTCTCGGTCGACACGTTGAATGCGGAACGCTTCCGCCGGCTTACCCGCTGGGGGCGGCTGGAACAGGTGCTCGACGGACTGCAGGCGGCAAAGAGGGCCGGGCTCGCCGTAAAGATCAACGCCGTGGCACTGAAAAATGAGAACGAGGATGAGTTCGATGCACTGGTCGAGTGGTGCGGTGGAGAGGGATTCGACCTCTGTTTGATCGAAACGATGCCGCTTGGCGAGATCGACGGTGATCGCACGACGCAGTATCTGCCCCTCTCGCTGGTACGGGCGCGACTTGCGCGCCGGTGGACGCTACAGGACACGGATTACAGGACTGGCGGACCGGCGCGCTACATGTCCGTTAAAGAGACCGGCCAGCGTATCGGCTTCATCACTCCGCTGACCCACAACTTTTGCGAAAGTTGCAATCGAGTGCGCGTCACTTGCACCGGAACGCTCTACATGTGCCTGGGTCAGGACGATGCCGCCGACTTGCGAACACCGATAAGGGCTACCGCGGATGATTCCCTGCTTGATACCGCCATCGACGAGGCGATCGGCCGCAAGCCGAAGGGACATGACTTCGTGATCGACCGCCGCGCGAACCGCCCCTCGGTCAGCCGTCATATGAGCATGACCGGCGGCTGATCCGGTTATTCCAGCAGGATCTGATGCGCGAAGACCTCGCCGTCCGAAACCGTAACCTGCTGGAAGCCGATCAGGCGCAAAAGGTCAAAGAAGGTGAAAAGTTCCTCCACCCGCATCTCACGCACCAGTGGCGCGGTTCTAGCCGTTGCCGTGAGTTGGGCGAGCAATCCCCTCGCCTGATAGAGTGTGCGGAATCCCTGATCCCCGAGAGACACGATGATCAGCTTTTCCGCCTGCTCGCCCTTCGCGAAGATTGCGAAGGTGGGTGCATAGGGCTTTGCCAACTGCTGTTGGGTCAGGCCCGTTACAAATGCAAGCCGGGTGGATCGTGTTGCATCTTTCAACTGATTTGCGCGCGACCCATACACCTCGCGGCTGGTGACTTCAGGATAGTAGTATCCTTCGTGACGCTCGCCTGATCCACCCGCGGTGTCTTCACCGGCAGCCAATACCGCGCCGCTAGTCAGAAAAAGCAAAACGATCAATCCCAATGCCCCACGCATGCCATCCTCCTGGACTGCGAGCGAATGATGGCCTTCTCGGCCGAAGCCGGCAATGCTGCGTCGGTAGCGCCGCGGATGGGCTCCGATATACTTCCCTGCCAGTCGGCGAGACGTTTTCAACAGTGGATCGACCTGCAAATGGCGTATGAAAAGATCACGTTCCTTGCCGATCGGAACGACAACGCTCAGGAAGCGATAAAACTTCTCGAGCAACGCTATTCGAATGTTCCGGTCGCGGAAGCCGATGTGATCGTCGCCCTTGGTGGTGACGGCTTCATGTTGCGCACGCTGCATCGCAATCTCAGCCGCAACATTCCAATCTACGGTATGAACAAGGGTACGGTTGGATTCCTGATGAATAGCTTTCAGGTCGACCTTCTCACCGAAAGGTTGGCCCGATCGGAAACAACTACATTGCATCCATTGCGGATGCGCGCGTTGCGCGAAGCCGGTACCGAGCAGGAAGCTATCGCCATCAACGAGGTGAGTCTTCTGCGACAAAGCCGCCAGGCCGCCAAGATCCGGATCCATATCGACGGCAGAGTGCGTATAGACGAGTTGATCTGCGACGGCGTGATGGTGGCAACACCCGCCGGCAGCACGGCCTACAATCTCTCCGCCCATGGCCCCATCTTGCCTCTCAATGCCGGAGCGCTGGCCTTGACGCCAATCAGCGCCTTTCGGCCACGACGCTGGCGCGGCGCGCTCCTGCAACGGAATGCCAAGGTGAAACTCGAAATCCTCGACAACTACAAGCGCCCCGTCAGTGCCGTTGCCGACTTGACCGAAGTACGCGAGGTGGTGGAAGTCGACATCGAGGAAGCGCGGGACATAAGTCTGCGCCTTCTGTTTGATCCCGAGCACAATCTCGAAGAACGCATCCTCAATGAGCAGTTCACGCCCTGAGGCCATTGGGGCCCCGGCGAGCCGGGGCCCTGGCTGAACTCAGTTCTTTGCCGGACGTACGCTCATCGCGAGCGTGCGCTCGTCCGTGCGCGGCGTGTATGTGAGGCCCGCACGGGTACCCCAGGTGTTGACGTTGTAGTGTAGTGGCAGGACACCGTAGTCCCGCACGCCCATTTCAGAGGCCTTGGCCAAAAGGGCCGCGCGCTCGACGTCATCGACCGTCGACAGCGCCTTGTCGATCATCGCATCCAACTCCTTGTTCGAGTAGCGGCCGCGGTTCGACGGTCCGTATCCCTTTTTGGGATCGAAGCTGCCGAGCAGCGACTTCAGCGGCGATGACACCTCCCCCGAACCTGCTCCCCAACCGGCCAGCAGGAAACTGAACTCGAGCTTCGAACCCCGGGAGAAGAAGATGTTTGATGGCATTGCATCGACCTTCGTCGCGATGCCAATCCGGGTCAGCATCTGCGCGACGGCTTGAGCTGTTTGCTCATCGTTGACATAGCGATTATTGGGCGTATGCAGCGTAATCCCAAATCCATCGGGATACCCGGCCTCCGCCAGCAGCTTCTTAGCGCCTTCCGGATCATATTTCTCCACCGGCAGGTTTTTGCTGGTGCCGAAGAAACTTTCCGGTAGCAATTGTCCCGCAGCGATAGCCTGACCTTCCATGACGCGGGAGACTATCGCTTCACGATTTATGGCCTTCGACATCGCCTGGCGTACTCTGCGGTCCAGGAGCGGATTCTTCTCCATCGGCTTGCCCGCCTTATCGGTTACGAAGGGCGAGTTGGTCTGCCGGTGCTGATCCATATGCAGGTAAATCAGGCGATTGGAGATAGCCGTGGCCAAGGCCACGTCCTTGTTCTGCTTCAGCTTGGCGATATCGGCGGTAGGCACGACGTCGATCACCTGGACATCGCCGGCCAATAGTGCTGCCACGCGTGCGGCATCATTGGTGAGATATCGTATCGTAACCTTGTCCCAAGGTTCGACCCCACCCCAATAGCCGGTATTCTTTTCGAAGATCACCCGATCCCCGCGCTTCCATTCCACCAGCTTGTAAGGACCAGTGCCGATGGCGGCCTTGCCACTGTTGTAATCTTCGGTGGTGGCGCCGGAACCGTTCTTTTTGGAAATGATTGGCACCGCAGCCAGTTCGTTCGGCATCAGCGGGTACGGGGCATCGGTCTTGAACTGAATCGTATGCGTCCCTTTGACGGTCACTTCCTTTATCTGGCGAATATAGATGCTGAAGGACGATGGGCTGTTCGGTACGGTCGGGATCCGCTCCATGGTGAACTTCACGTCCTCGGCCGTGAAATCCGAACCATCGTGCCACTTCACGCCTTTCCGCAGTTCGAATTCCCAGGTCAGCGGATCAACCGTCTTCCACGACACGGCGAGACCCGGGCCGGGTTTCTGCTCCGGATCGAAGGCGACCAGGGATTCGAACATATGGGCGGTCACCATGATGTTCGGCGTGAGATTGTGGAAATGCGGGTCCATGGCACTGTTGTCTGTCGAGACGCCGATATTGAGATCGGCAGCCGAGGCTGGAACCGCGACAGCCAGCATCGCCGCCGCGAGGGCGCCGCTGAGGCCGCAGAAAATTCGATGTCGCATGAGGTCGGTCTCTCCATCTGCTTGAAGCAACTGCGCGCCCGCGCAGACGCATGTCCCGGACGATGCCGCACACGGGTCATACAACGCAACCGGGCAATAGACCCTGCTCCGGTAGAGATGATAAAAAGTGCAAAAATTCGGGTTCTCCAACATGTCCACGACCCAGGCTCTCGAGCTTCTGCCGATCGACATCAGTCGCTTTCGCGCCGGCAATACTGGCATTCCCTACGTCACCACTTTGGACAGCGGAACTCAGGGACCGCACGTTCTGATCATGGCCCTCACCCATGGCAATGAGGTCTGTGGTGCGCACGCGCTTTCCTGGTTGGTCGATCAAGGCCTGCAGCCCCGCCGCGGTAAAGTCACCCTCGCCTTCGGCAATGTGGATGCATATGCCGCTTTCGACCCTGACAACCCCGGCGCCTCACGCTTCCTTGACGAGGACATGAACCGGGTTTGGGGACGCGATATTCTCGACGGCCCCCGGCAAAGTCGCGATCTCGCGCGCGCTCGGGTACTGCGTCCAATCGTCGAGCAGGCGGACCTCTTGCTCGACATTCATTCGATGCAAACCAATTGCCCCGCGCTGATGCTTTGCGGCGTCCATGCCAAAGGCCGGACTCTCGCGGCCGCTCTCGGTGTACCCCCCTTGGTCGTTTCTGATTCCGGTCACAAGGCGGGGCCGCGCATGCGCGACTTTCTCGGATTCGGAGAGGAAGAGAGCAGTAAGACAGCCCTCCTGGTCGAGTGTGGACAGCACTGGAAGTCGGAATCGCGAGAGATGGCTATCCAGACAAGCCTACGATTCTTAAGAGCGACCGGCACCGTTGACCCCGACTGGCTTGCTTCTCGTGTTGACGCGCAATCGCCGACACAACGCTTTGTGAGGGTCACCGAGGCCGTGACAATCACTACGCCGAAGTTCCACTTTCTTGACGACTTCGAGGGGATGGAAGTCATCGCAAGAGCCGGCACCGTGATCGCCATGGACGGGAACCAGCCAGTGCTTACGCCATACGATGACTGCACCCTGGTCATGCCTTCCCGGCGTCAGATCGTTGGGCAGACTGCGGTCCGGTTCGGTAGGTTCGAGACCTGAAGGGCGCGAAATGATGGCGCCCTTTGCACGCCTTGCGTTGGCACTTCTGGTGGGGGCCGGCGGAGGGACATTGTTCTTCCGACTCGATCTGCCTTTGCCTTGGATGTTGGGAGCGATGGTCGCGACCACTGTCGCTGCCTTTGCGGGGGCTCCGGTCTCCCTTCCACGGCCCCTTCGTAATGGATTCGTGCTGGTTATCGGCGTCATGCTGGGCAGTGCGTTCACCCCGGAGATGCTCGCTACCATGCCCGGCTGGGGAGCCGGTGTCGCAATACTGGCTCTATATGTGCCGGTCGCCACCATCCTTGGCTATTTGTTCTTCCGGAAGGTCGGAGGGTTCAGCAAGGTCGACGCGTATTTTTCGGCAGCCCCTGGCGGCCTCAACGAGATGGTCATGGTCGGAGAGAACTACGGCGGTGACGTGCGCCGAATCGCCATCGTCCATACCGTGCGGATCCTCATTGTCGTTTTTCTAGTCCCTTTTTATTTCCGTTATGTTGTCGACGCCTACTCACCGGCGGATCGCTACCCCCCCTCGCCGGCTCTCCTACGATCGAACCACGCGACGCTATCATCCTCGTCGGCGCTGGAATCGCCGGCTGGTGGATCGGCCGAGCGTTGCGTATTCCCGCCTATCAATTGATCGGTCCGGTGACGGTTTCAGCCGTCATCCACCTGATGGGACTGACGGCATCTGACCCCCCCTTTTATCTGGTGGCGATCGCCCAGGTGGTCATGGGCAGCGCGATCGGCTGCCGTTTCGCGGGGGTACGCTTTGCCATGGTAGGCCGGACCCTGATGCTAGGCGCGGGAGCCGCTGTTATCCTATTGGTCGTCACCGCCTGTTTCTCGTGGGCATTCCAAGCTGCGGTTCCCGTGGCACCCTCGGCCCTGATCCTGGCGCTCGCCCCTGGCGGCCTGGCGGAGATGACGCTGGTCGCGCTGGCCCTCGCAGTCGATTCTGCATTCGTCTCTTGCATGCACATCGTGCGCATCACCGTGGTCATCGTATTCGCTCCGATGCTTTTCCGACTCGGCTTCCGGGCGGCGGATTGAGGGAAAAGAGCTTCAGCAGCGGCTCTGGTCACAACGAGAGTCATTTGCGGCGCTGATACTGCATCACGTCGATTTGCCGTCTCGATAGCGCCGTACCAAGTCATCTGGATCAAGACTGTCGACCCGCCTGAGTTTGGGGAAGGCCGCAGCGAATAGGAGCGCGATACCGAGCGTAAGCGCGCCTCCGACCACTACCGCCGGTACTGCCCCCCACCAATGCGCCGTGAGGCCGGACTCGAATTCCCCGAGTTCGTTCGAGGCGCCGATGAAGACACCGTTCACGGCGCCGACGCGGCCGCGCATCTCATCCGGTGTGATGATCTGCACCAAGTTCGAGCGCACATAGACACTGATCGCGTCGGCCGAACCCATCACGAAGAGCGCCGCGAGAGATAGCGGAAAGCTGCTGGAAAGCCCGAAGATCGTGATCGACGCCCCGAACAGGGCGACAGCAAACAGCAGCTTCGCCCCTGCGTGGCGCCGGATCGGCCGTTGGGTCAGGATCAGTGCGCAGGCAAGCCCCCCAACGGTGTAGGAGGAACGCAACAGACCAAAACCCTCCGATCCGACATTCAGGATGTCGCGCGCATAAACCGGAAGCAATGCGATTGCTCCTCCAAACAGCACCGCGAGCAGATCGAGACCAATTGCTCCCAGCAGGACCTGACGCTTGCAGATGAACCGCAATCCAAGGGTCAATGTTGCGATCGACACGGGATCGCGGTTCAACACCTGGCCACGGCTGCGGACAAGCAGCATTAGGCCAAGCGCCGATCCAAAGAGGGCGACCACCGCAGAATAGACTGGCGTCTCACTCATACCCAAAGAGTCGCCGGCGGCGATCCCCAGACCGGCGATCGTAGGGCCAACAATTCGCGCCATTTGGTTGCCCGAAGATGACCAAGCAATGGCATTGGCCAGCACGCCTGGCGGCACAAGAGTGGGTACGACCGCCGCCAAGGCAGGCATCTGAAAGGCGCGCGCGATCCCCAGGACGACCAGGACGATCAGCATCGTGTCGAAGGAGGCGCCAGCCCTTGCGAGGAATAGAAAGACCGCTGCGCAGATCATCTGAACGGCCAAGCACACAGCCAAGATGCGCAGGCGAGGCACTCGGTCGGCCACGAGCCCGGATATCAGAAACAACAAGGCGAACGGAGCGAATTGTGCGAGGCCGATCAGACCCAAATCGAGCTCCCGCCCGGTAAGTCGATAGACCTGCCAACCGACCGTCGTAATCTGCATCTCGACCGCGACCAGGGCCAAGATGCGGGCAATCCAATAGAGCCTGAAATCGCGGTGTCGGAAGGCTCCGATTCCAGATGCGGCATCTTCCTTAGCCAATACTGCCATATCCCCTTGTCTGTAACGCGATCTTGTACAGCGTTTCTCGTTCTCAATTTGCCGAGGGTCGCAGCCCCGTTCTAGGGTACAGATTGGGAGCCGCACTGTGGATCAAAACGACCGAATCCTTGCTGCGATCGATGGGTTCTACGGCGCCGCGCTGGGGCACCTTGGCTGGGACGATGCGCTGGATCGTCTACTGGAGGCTATCGGCTTCGCAGGCGCCTGCCTGTATGTATTCGATCGGATTGCAAGAGTGACTGCCGCATCGGGAAAGCCCCCGAGCGCCCCGGGGCTATGGCACCGTTTCGACCCGGCACTACGTCGCCGCTATGAAACCGAAGCATTCCGCTACGACCCGCAGCGGCGCCTTTTGCTCGATCGCCCGGATATCCGCGTCCGTTATGATGCGCTGCATATCAGCGAAAGTGAGATGGACCGCGATCCCTACTACGCCCTGATCGAGCGTGAGGCGGGTTTTCGTTACTACATCGGTGCTCAGTCCGATCCACAGAATGCAGTTGGCTGCACCCTGACTGTGCATCGACCGCGACGTGATGGACACGCCGAGCAAGCGGAAATTGACGCATTTCAGCTCCTGTTTACTCACATCGAGCGAGCCCTCTTGGTCGAGAGTCGCCTCGGTCTCACAACAGCAGCCGACACGGATGAAACGCCCAAGGTGCTGGATGCTCGTCCCACCGGCGTAGTCATATTGAGTAGCGACCAGCGGGTACTATTCGCCAACCGCAGCGCCCGCGGCTTTGCGAGCCGCGCCGATGCGTTTGTCCTCAGTCCTGAGGGAATCCGGGCGATTCGGACAGCCGATGATGCCGTACTTCAAAAGTTGCTGGCGGACGCCCTCGTTCCCGCCAGTACACCGAACACGATGGTCGGAGGCGTCATGCGGCTCGCACGCCGATCCGGCCGCCGGGACTATGTCATCGTAGTCAGCCCAATGCCGCAGCGCGCAGCGTTGTTCAACCACCTGGCACCCACCGTCTGTGTATTGATCACAGATCTGGAAGAGACACCATCGCGCTCGTCCACCATCCTACAGCAAGCCTATGGCCTGACTGCTGCTGAGACGCGGTTTGCGCAGCAACTGTCGATGGGAAAGAGCCCCGAACAGGCAAGTACGGCGCTCGAAATAAATCTATCGACGGCGAGAACACACCTCACCGCCATTTTTCGCAAGACGGAGACCAGCAGACAGACGGAGCTTGCACGTCTGCTGGCGGCCTTGCCGAAGCAACCTATGTGGGAAGAGGACAGTTAGATCCTGATCGACGGCAAATTCCCGCTGAGAACAACGGTTTCGCCGATCGCCAATACGAGCGCCGTTTCAGGGCTGTAGCCAGCGGCAGCAGCCGCGGCACTAAATCGGGCGGGCGGCTCGAACGGGTCCTCATCGGTCAGAATTACAGTACCCCAATGCATTGCGATCAGGCGCTCCGCACGCACTGCACCACCGATCGCCACAGCCTCCTCCGGGCTGGCGTGGTGGGCGGCCATCAACGAACGGGGCTCATAGGCGCCGTCGGCACTAGCGCCACATCGAACGGTCCGTGACGCGCGCCGATTTCCTCAAACACCGGACCCGCGGCAATATCGCCAGCAAACCAGACCTTGTTGCGGCTGCTTCGAATGGAGAACGACGCCCATAGGCTACGATTTCGGTCGAAGGGCGTGCGCTTGGACCAGTGGATCGCA